>DAOQWI010000006.1:0-50949 GCA_035342015.1 Candidatus Ozemibacteraceae bacterium
CCAAGTCGCCATCCAAGTCGCCATCCAAGTCGCCATCCAAGTCGCCATCCAAGTCACCATCCAAGTCACCCCGCAAGCTACCCCACAAGTTACCCCGCAGGTCACCCCGCAAGTCGCGAACATTTAACCGGGTTGCCTGCTGAGTTGAGTTTGTGCTGAATGTTTGTTTATAAGACTTAATGTGGTGGCAATGATCAGCGCCGACTGGGCCCTTGACTGGGCCCTTGGCCGGGCCCTGCAAAATCTGACAGGGGCAGGCTTGAAGAATGTTATGAGCGGCTTACGGCTATAGTCACGGCTAGAGTCACGGCTAGAGTCAAAGTCTGTGTGTTATTAGGCAGGTGGAAAAATGAATGGTGTGGTCAGGTTTCGGAGCGAAATGAAAAAAATGTAACTTATTCGGTGAGGCGGGCGTATAATAAATGAGTAACAAAACCCGGGGATTTCAGAATATGGAGCCCGGGTGGCGGGGTTGACATCTGGTTGCAGGCCGGCTCACAAGGCTGTTGCCGCCGACAACCGGGGTACCGGCCCCGAAAAACAATGGAGGAAAGCGTATGAAATTCATGAACAGATTTGCCCTTCTCGCCGCGGCTTTTTGTGCTGCAATGACCGTTTGCCCGGTAATTGCCCAGGAAACGGCAACGGAAACGGAAACTGCCAGTGCCACTGAAGTGGTTATTCCTGACAGCACCGACATGACCCTTGAAGTGAAAGACAGCCCGGTTACTCTGCCCACGAATTTTCGTGGCAAGGAAGCTGAAGAGGGCGATCTGCAGTGGCTTGAAGACGTTGGCGTTCTGATGCAGGAAAACTCCAATCTGTATAATATTGATGCCGCCGCTATCGCTGAAGCCGCCAAATTCACCAGTGAACCCAACATCACCTGGGAAGTGAAAAAAGAAGACGAAAGCGGCAATTATGAGTCGCAAAGCTCTGATAATACCAACAAGGCCACCAATAACTGCAATATCACCGAACCCGGTTACTACCAGGTCCACAACGGGGGCGCCAGACAGGTTGCCAGCTCAGGTGGAGCTGAAGACACCACCACCGAAGGCACCGGTGATTCCGGCGGAAAAGATGCGTCCGGCAGCGGTAGCAGCGAAACCGATAAAGAAGGTGCCGAAGGCGACAGCAAGACTGTGACCGCTCAGCAGCGTGTTGGCATCGAAGTGCATGACTGCACCTCCCCCGACGTATGGGTCGCTTTCCAGGAAGGCGCCGGCAGTGTCGATATGGCTGCCACCGAAGAAGAACTCAGAGCCACCATGGCCAGCAAAATTGTCGAAAACAAAGGCCGCCCGTTTTCGACTAAAACTCAGGATTTCGAAGCCGCCAGCTATCTTTTTATCGATGAAGGCCAGGAAGACGAACGCAACCGCATCCCCTGGGAAAAAACCGCCCGCCTCTCGATTGCCGGTACGCTTTTTAATGAACGCGGCGCCCCCAAGTTTGAAACCGGTGTGCTGACTTCGAAAATCGACCAGACCGAATATCGCAACCACGTAAACGTCGTCGGTGGCGAAGAAAAGAACCTCAAGGGCGTCTATGTGCGCCGCAATGTTCCGTTCATTTTTGCCGCCATGTCGACTGACAACGGTAATAAACGTGCTTCTACCGGTAACGTCGAAGCCATCATCGAAACCGCCGATGGCAAGCAGGTTGATAAAGATGGCAACGCCTACATGTTCCGCGTTCCCAACTATCCGCGTGACCAGTATCCCGATGAACCCGAATATGTCTTTGTCACCACTGCCACCGATAAAGACGGCAACGTCACAACCATTAGAATGCCCCTCTATGTAGTTAACACCGCAGCTGCATTTGAAGGCGGCAAGAACCAGTAATCGGGTAGCCGCATGAAGAAAAACCTTTTATTCACCGCATTTATCTTTCTCCTGGCCGGTTCTGTTATTGCTGTTGCCGAAGAATCGGGCGATGCGAAAAAATCCTCCGAAGCTCCATGGCTCGAGGGTGTTACCATTGGCGAACACCCGGTTGATCTAAGCCCGGTTCTGCCGATGAAGATTTATCTCGAAAACGGCGAAGCGATTCCGGCGACCCTCACCGAAGACATACCGCTGACGGTGGTCGCCGAAACCGCTCTGTTCGACGCTGAGCCGCCCGCAACCTATAATGGCAAGGAGATTCCGAGTCCTTCCTGGAGCCGAAACCCTGCCATTTCCTGGCTGTTCATCGACTGGGAAAAGAACCGCAATATCCCGGCTTCTGCCTCTCACGACCTGGCGGTCAATCAGATGGTGATAACCCCGATTAATCCGACCGGCAAAGGTGCCATCACCTGCTACGCCGGGCGAAAGATGCGTTACACCTCGCCCGAAACCGGCAAAACACGGGCTACGTTTGCTAACTCAAGCATTGCTGCCGATGTGCGCGTTCTTGATATTACACCGCCGGTGTGCGGTCTTGAAGTTACGCTTGAAGATGGCCGCTCGGGCACTTTCTGGGTTGCCGAAAACCCGCCGAATAAATACCCGTTGCCGAAAATGGCCGATGTGTATTTTTCAGGCGCTCTCGTAAACGAGGCTGATCCGACCGAGACCAATGTTATCTCAGGTATTGAGCTCGGCGCCAACATGGTTGTGCTCCCTGATCAGGCTGCAATAACGGTTCCGGCGAATGCCGTGCTCAAAATCAAGGCCAACGGCGACGACAATTACAAACTTGACAATGCCAGACTCAAATACGGCATCTGCGCCGGTGCCGGCGGCGAACCCGCGCCGGTCAGCGAGGTTAATGCCGCTGAGATAAAGCTTGCCGAGCTGAAGTTGCCAGAAAACCCGCATCTGTACATTGACGCCTCTGATGTGGCCGGAAACCGTCAGGTGCTCTACGTGCCATTGAAAATTAAATAATTCTCTGTCTTTGAAGACCGCTACAGAAAGCTCTGTGGCGGTTTTTTCTTTTTACGGGCAATGACATGGTTCTGAAGTAAAAGCATGCAAAATGCGGTCTTTGACAACCGCATGGCTGAAGAGTAAATTGGCAGCATCAACTCGGGAAAATTACCCGCATCAGCATCTGCAAAGAAAGAGGCATCGAATGAAAATCAAACTGCTGACCGTATTGCTTGCCTGCTGGCTGACCATGCCAGTTCTGGCCCAGGAAAAAAACAATCCTGATTATGAAAAGGTTGTCAGCCGCGTTGCCGGCATGACCAGTGATCCGACCGCCCGCGAACTCGCCGCAAAATACGGTCTTGACATCATTAACATCACCTGGGAAGACACCGGCCGCTTCGAAGGCTCGGCCGTCGGCCCGAACATAAGCGACATGACCATTCAGGTTCATCACGGCAGCAAAGAAAGCCGCAAAATGACCTGCATGCCGGTTATCCGTTTTCCGAATTTCACTGACAAAACCGCTGACATTCAGCTTGGCAAGCTTTATGCCCGCGTCGGCAATGAAAAAGGGCAGGAGTCTAAAACTATCCCGCTTGGCGCTCTGCTCGAAGATCCGCGCCCGCTGCTGAGCAATTCTGCATCATGGACCGGCAGCGCCAGCATGCTTCTGGCAACCCGCGATTCGCACGTGCTGGTTTCAGCTCAGGCCTGCTTTCTGCCGATTCCGAAGGGCGAAGAAGCCGTATTCAACCCGGTAATCTTCAACTATCAGTCGGCAGCCGGTAATCCCGCCGTGCTGGCAATTCTCGTCACGCGCGAAGGCACCAGCATGACCATCGTCGACAACACGCGCGATGCTGTGCAGAACGGTGGTGCTTACGGTCAGCGCCTTTTCTTCAACAGCAACGGGGAAAAAGCCTCGCTGACCGGTAAACGTGCCAGTGATGCTGCCGCTGAACCAACTCAGGCAACTGATAAACCTGCCGATGATACAGCAAAACCTTCTGCCCCGGCAGTTGGCAGTACTGCAGCAGATAACATGGTAATGCTGATTCAGGTGCCGCTCAAACATCGCGAATATTTCCGCGGTGACAGCAAGGGCATCATGTTTGAAGATGCAGAATACAGCCGCGAAGCACTCTCCTCAAACGTTGAAGACGCAGTTATCGGCCACGGCGAAATCGAAGGGCCGTTCGTTGAAATGGACAATCAGCCTATCGAACGCGACGAGCGTTTCCCGATCCGCATTACCGTACAGTTTTATAAGGCTACCGATAACGGCGTGGTCAGCGAAGAAGATATTAAATCCATCCGCGAGCAGATTGACCGTGTTTATGCCGATGGCAGCTATGTTGGTTCGCTGGTTGTGCCGGAAAAAGAAGGCCTGCAGCGCCCCACCGACTGGAAGCCCACCAGAATTTCCTTCTGATAAAAGGATTGTATTGAAGCAGCTTCGTTAAAGCTGCAGGTTGATCACTTTGACTAAAACCGCCCGGCTGGTTGACCAGCCGGGCGGTTCGGCGTTAGAATGAGGCCTGTACCTTTAAATTGGCCTGAAAAAGAGGTAGATATGTCTTTTGTCCGATGTCTGTCTTTGCGTTTTATGATCGCTTCTGTTGTTGCCACCTCACTGCTTATCTGTATGGCAGCGCCTCTTTCTGCCGCATCCTATAATGCTGACACGATATCGATGTTTACCATGAATTCGGCCACGGCCCTGCAGCGCATTCGCAGCGGCTATTTTTCGGTTCTGTATCGCGGTTTTGGTTCACGCAGGTCTGGCGAAATCGAGCGTGATGAACTGCTTGGCTTCAGATTTCTGCTTGATACAACGCACCAGTCGCGTGGCCTGCGCAATCTTGCCGAAGCCTGTGAAAAGGCGGGTATGAGCCCTGAAGAAACTCTGAAAAATGCAAAAAAACAGCAGACGGTTCTGTTGCAGAAGATCTTTAATACTGTGGCTTCGATGAAAGATCTCTATGAAAACCGCCCAGGCAAATTTGAAGCCAGCAAGGCCGGGGTTCCAGACCCCGAAACACATTTTATTTTCGCCTCGCCCCGCATCGGTGTCGCTCGCATGTATGGCCCGATTGTCATGGTCATTGAAGAAACCCGGCCGCGTGGCCTCGATTTGAACGGTATCGCCCGCGATGCCCGCTATTATTCGTTAGCCCGTTTTCTCAAGAATATTGGCGACCGCGACTTCAGAATGATTCTCGCTGATTATGTGGCCGACCGCGACGAATATGTTATCCCGTCATATATCGAACCAGTCGATGTCACTGGCCTTATCGTGCATGGAACCTCGCCGATCGTTATCGGTGGTCGTCTGGTAGTGCCACCGCCGCCGATTGTGCGTGTTTACCGCAAGTATCGCCGCAAAGGTGCAATGACCATCGATGTGCTCGACGGCCGTGACCGCCTGATTGCCAGGCTGTGTGCCGCTCCTTCTGCTGCCGAGATCGGTTCTGACGAACCACGGTCAATCGAAAAACTGCCCCTTTTCATTGAGAAAGCCTGGAACGATTATCTGAAGACGATTCGCAGCCAGAAAGCCAGGTAGTCTTCTGACTGATCAACTGATGGAAACCAGACTGAAAATCGACAAGGCCATGCAGCAGAGCCTGTTGACGGCCATGACGCGGCCACCGGCTGCGGTGAAAATAGCTGCCGCGGTTTCTGGCGGCTGCGACTCGGTGGCAATGCTTCTGCTTCTTCATCAGTGGTGTCGCATGCAAAAGCGTCAACTTTGTGTGTTTCATGTAGATCATGGTCTAAGGGTTTCCAGTACCGAAGATGCGGTCTGGGTAAAGGCATTGTCTGCCCGTCTGGGTCTGGAATTCTATCAGCGTCACCGCAGCGAAATTGTTTTTGTCAGTGAGCATGCTGAGGGCAGTGAGGCCTGGGCCCGCGATCTCAGATATGCCGCTTTTGCCGAAATGTTGCGTGAGTCAGGTGCTGAAGTTGTCGCCACCGGTCATAATGCCGACGATCAGGCTGAAACTGTATTGATGCGACTGATGCGGGGCTGCTCCTGGAACGGACTCAGTGGTATCGCTCCTCGCATCAGGCTGAAATTCGGCAATAATATTATCAGGGTGTGGCGGCCGTTTCTGCGCGTCAGTCGCCGCAGTTTCGAGTCGTTCTTGCACGATTCAGGCCAGAACTGGCGTGAAGATGAGACGAATTCGACCGATATGTTTTTTCGAAACCGGGTGCGCCATCAGCTTTTGCCGCTGATGAACGAAATGCAGCCCGGTTCGGCGCAGCATCTGGCAGTGCTGGGTGATGACGCCCGCCGGTTTCAAAGAAAAATCTGCCGCCGCGCTAAAAGGTACATAGCTGAAAATGTTTCTGGTAACGAACTAATGGTTTACATAACTCCAAACTGTACCCTCAGAGTGGAAATTTTGCACATCTGGTTGTACCGACTCGGCGTCGGCAAAAATGTAAAAAGAGCTCTGCTGGAACAGCTGGATTCATTATGGATCAATCCGGGGTCCTCTCAGAAAATCGTGTACAGAGATTTTGTGGTTTTTCGCCGCGGCGACCGCCTGGTTTTTGAAAAAAATGTTTCGGGTTGTCGACCCGTTAGAAAGAATATTGAGAATGATCTGTCTTCTTCAGAGATTATAATCAGGCCGGGTGAATTGGCAATTTCCGGTACCTGGAAATTTTTGCTGCTGCAGTCTGAAAAACAGCCTGCTCTGCCTGGCGAATGTCTGCCTGTTTCTGAAAAAATACTCAATAATCTGAAACTTCGTACGCGGCGACCGGGCGATCGTTTTTACCCGCAGGGGGGCAGCGGTGGCAAAAAACTGGCAAAGTGGCTGATCGATAAAAAGGTGCCGGTTGATCGCCGCGATTCGCTACCACTGCTGGTTGCAGAAGGGCATGTCTTGCTGATCGCCGGTTTTGCCCGCAGCAGATTAATGAATGAATATCTCAGGTCAGATTTTGGCCCCGGTTGGTGGTTGAATATCGTGCAGTCCGACTGACAAATGGTCAGCGGATAAAAAGTATCTTGTCAGGGTTGTTGCTGCCCGCGATTGCCTGCATGCTGCGATTGATACCCTGCCCGGCGACATTGGCCACGAACTTCCAGGTCTTGTCGGGCTGCTCGCTGCATTCGATGTTCATGATTATTCCCGGCATGATTTCTTTCTGAATTGGCTGTGGTCTCTGGTTCTGGTTGTTATGCAGTTGCTGCATCTGCATGATGATGGCAGATTCCATCTGGTAGTCGGCGGCAATCAGGGTGGTTGCCGGTATCAACGGCGATGATTTCATGCTGCCGAGAAACCAGGCGATCGAAATGATCGAGAGGGTGAGCACTGCCGAAAGAATAAGGTTTCTGGTGGCGCTTGAATCAGTTAAGGTCATGGTTGATACCTCGCAGAGCAAACGAAGTGAAAAACGGAATATCCATGCGGTCGGCCGGCATGATTTTAACGGTCAGCAGATTGGGCAGATCTTCGCCGGTTTTGAAGAAAACCGATTCTACGCCTTTGAGAAGGATTTCGCCCTTCTCGTTTTTGTCGAAACGGTGCAGATTACCGCCAATGAAGGCATAGCGACTGATCAGATCACTCTGGCTGTTGTAAAGAGTGAAACTGTCAGATGCAATTTCGGCAACCGCAGCTATCTGAACGTCTTCGCGCAGGGTTGTCAGAATAATGTTGTAGCTGGCGGTTATATCGTGGTTTTCGGGGTCGGCGGGGTTTCTTGCCTTATAAAACTGAGCCACGGCAATTACGGTTGCAAGAATCAGCGAGATGAATGCCACCCCGAGAATACCTTCGAAAGACAGTTCACCGCGTCTTTTCATTCTTCGCCTTCTCCGTTGACTTCAAGTGCTTTCTGCGGCAGCAGGCGCTCGAAAAATACCTTCATAGTTCGACCTTCGCGTTGGTATGTTATGTAAACTATAGCTTTGAAAAGGTTACCGTCGAGGTAATACGTGTCGATTTGGCATTTGTATGGTTTGAGCGTCCAGAACAATTGTGGGTCGTTTGTTTCGGTAATACTGCTGTCGTCTGAAGAGATGCTTCTAAAATATTGACTTACCGGTTCGACATGCTCGGCAGATTCAACGACAGGTTCCGGGTCACTCATGGCCGGAAGATAAGACGGATTTATCGCCCGCCGCGCCACAATTGTTTCAATCACATGGTGCGCCAGCAGAGTTGCGGTGTATTCCTGCTGGTTTGTCTGCTTTGGCGGGTTGCCGATGCGAAAAATAAAGACGACCGGATACATGGCGGCCGACAATACCGCAAGTGCCAGCAGCAGTTCCATAAGACTGGTGCCACAGCGAGGCTGTGACCTGACCGGTCTATTTTTCGGGCTCATTTTCATGCAGACGATTATATCACGCACAGGCGCTTTCACTCGAATTTTTTTCACAAATCGAACTCTTCTATTAAACTTCCAAGGTTTTTTGCCGATGATCTTTGCAGGAATAATAGCTCAGGAAGGAGCGGGGTAATGGTCAAAAACTTTCAGGTATTACTGGCGCTGGTTTTGAGTCTGTCGCTGCTTACAGCGGTTGGCTGCGGAACAAAAAGCACCCTTAGAGGCACTCTTGTAGGAACGGTTGTCGATTCTCAGACCGGCATCGGCATTGCTGGCGCAACGGTTGTGACTTCTCCGTCGACAACTTCGGCGATAACCGACATCAATGGCAGCTTTACGATTGCTGACGTCGACCCGGGCGTTTACACTGTCACGGCTCATGCCAGCGATTTTAACTCAAACTCTCTTACTGTCAGTATCGACAGTGGCCTTTCGGCAACCACTCACATTGTCCTGGTCTCAATGGGGGGAAGCTTTTCGCGAAACATTCTGCCCATTCTCAATGTTAACTGCGCCATCGTCGGCTGCCATAACGACAGCACTGCGCAGGCCGGCCTCAGGCTCAACAGTTACTCGAACCTGATGCGTGGTTCGAAGAGCGGGGCAGTGGTGCTTCCCTATGATGCGCAGACCAGCAAACTTGTCAGACGCATAAAAGGCATCGAAACCCCGAGAATGCCGAAAGACCGTCCTTCTCTTTCTACTTCAGACCAGGGCCTCATAACCAACTGGATCAATGGTGGAGCAAGAAACAACTAAGTTGTTCAGGAAATATCAGGAGAAATTAATGAAGAACGTCAGACTGGGTATGCTCGTAGCGGGATTTCTGGTGGTTGGCGGAACCGTGTTCGTCTCTTCTTCGTTCGCAGGGACGGACAATTCGCCGGGTCTGCAGGTTGTAAGACACGACAAGGTTGCCGGCAAAACAGTGAAGACGACCCGGACCGTAAAACCGGTTCAGGCCGCCAATGCCGCTGAAGACAAAATCGTTCTGGTAGCGCCTCCGGGTGAACTGCCGACGGCATCGAGCCGCATGGTGACTTCGCTTAAGCCTATTGTTCCGACTAATGTCAAGCATGCAGGCGTGGCAACTGGTAAAGTTGCCCGCACAGTTCCCGCTGCCGCTTCGGCAAAAGCCGGAGTTGCAGTTAAAGCTGCAAAAGCTTCCAAGGCTGAAGTGGCTCAGGCGCCGGCTATGAAAACCGACCCGAAAAACCTTTTCACACTGGTAAGGCTTTTGAATTACGCCCCGCACCCACTGACCGAAGAGTTGCTCAAGAGTGCCCCTCTGAGCATGAATGGCAACAACTACTGGTTTTCCATTAAATATGATGAAGACTGGAAAGTTTTCAACGATGATGATGGCGTAATCAAAGGTATCAGCTTCGAAATCGACGTGATGGAAAATAACAAGAAGGTTCGCAGTCTCAAGACCCCGAAAGTGGCCATAGATGCCGCGAAGATCAAAAAGGGCCAGGTTCTCGGCATTGCCGAAGTTGCCCCTTATAAGTTCACCATCAAGGTCGAAGAAGTGACCAAAAACAAGAAAGGTGTTTCTGAACTCGTGTTCAAGCTCGACCTGCTTGGCTGAGTTCAAAACATGACGCTGCTGTCAGTCAGGAGAATCTCTTTTGGATAACAATACTCTGATAGGGTCCATTACCGGCGCATTACTCATTCTCATCGGAATCAAACTTTCCGGCGACCTGGGTATATTCTTCGACGTACCCTCGATGATGATCGTATTTGGTGGTGGATTTTGCGCCATGTTTGTTGCCTACAGCCAGGAAACGGTAATGAGTGCTTTCGGGCTGGTTAAGTCGGCATATCTGGCTCCAAGAGAATTCAATTATATGAAGCTGATCAGCAGCATTCTGATGACGGCTGATGTCGCGCGAAAAGAGGGCATTCTTGCCCTCGATTCGCGGATCGCCGAAATCGAAGAGCCCTTTATGGCACGCGGTCTGCAGATGGTAATCGACGGTGTCGACGTCAAGGTTATTGAAGACATTCTCGACACCGAACTTGATTCACGTGCAAACCGCCATGGTGATGTTAAAAGTGCTCTTGAATTTCTGGGCTCGGTTCTTCCGGGCTTCGGTCTGATCGGAACCATCATCGGTCTGATCGGCCTGCTTGGTAACCTCGATGATCCGTCGTCGATCGGCCCGAACATGGCAGTTGCACTTATTACAACCTTTTACGGTGCTGTTTCCGCAAATCTTCTTATCATTCCGTTTGGTAAGAAAATGGATGAACGCAGCAAGGCTGAGCAGCTTTATGGTGAAATCATAGCCCGTGGCTGTCTGTTTATCGCTGCCGGCGTTCACCCCCGTATCATTCAGGAACGCCTGCTGGCCTTCATGTCTGAGAAGACCAGAATAACCTTCAACGAATTGCATCTCTCAGAGGAGCTGGGTCAGGGTGGCTAAGCGAAAAAAGGCTGACGAAATTTCTGCACCACTCTGGTGCCTTTCTTATGGCGATCTGGTAACCAACATGCTTTGCTTCTTCGTCATGTTGTTTGCCTTTTCGACCCTCGACTCGCCAAAAAAACGTCAGGAAAGCGAATCTCGCGATGAACTTTATCATGCGGTATTCAGCATCAACGTGTCGCAGGGCGCGAACCAATGGCTGACTCCCGGCGGCAAGGGTATCGTTCTGACGCCGGCAACAAGAAAAAGCGAAATACCGTTGATCGTAAAGAATGTTAAAAGCAAGCTGGCAAGGGTTCCGCTGGCTGACCGTCTTAGAGTTATGGCTGAAGATCAGATGGTAAAAATCCAGATTCCGGCAAATGTGCTTTTTGAGAGCGGCAGTGCCGCCATGAAGAAAGGCGCAGAAGAAATCCTTACCGCTCTGGTACCGGTTATCGGTACAATTGAAAACTACGTCAGAGTCGACGGGCATACCGACGATCTGCCGGCCCGGAACACTGTTTACCCCTCGAACTGGGAATTGTCCACTGCCAGAGCTTGTTCGGTCGTAAGGTTTTTTGTCGATGAAATGAACCTCGACCCCGGACGTTTTTCGGCCCAGGGCTATGCCGACAACCGGCCAAAAGAACTCGACACTACCCCCGAAGCACGCGAAGCCAATCGCCGTGTTGAAATCATCATTCTCAATACCAAGAGAAAAGTTGTTAAAGACTTCAGCTGGGAGCAGTAATCAGCTCATATATGAGTTCAAGAATTGGCATCCCAGACCACTATTTTTTCGGGGTGCCTGAAAAAACCTGGTTGCGTGAATCTTCCATGAGTCGCTGAACCTTTTGTGCCTGCAGCTCGGAAAACCCGGTTAAAGCCCCCGCCGCCACCATCGGTCCAAGAATTTCAAGAACCTGTCGGTAACGTTTCATGTGAAACGCTGCTTCGGCTTTTCCGATAAGATAGCGCCGGTTTTGTGGCGCCGAAGTCACCAGTTGTGAAAAAAACAGGTATGACTTCTGATATTCGTCGTTTTCGAGTGCCCTCTCTGCCATTTCAGCAACTGCCTCAGACGACAGAATACTTTCGAGCGAGGGGTAGGGGGTCGGCAGCGCCAGTTCCGATGGTGGCCGGTCAATTTCAGCGAAAATAGTTGCGGTACCTGGCAGGGGTTGCTTTATCAGAACCGGGTCAAGTGCGGTTGTCCTTGCCCATTGATTGTCCATGTCTGACGGTACAGGCAACGAGGGGCCAAAATAGCCTCGCTTATAAAACTCGGCGGCAGTTTTGCCGTCTGCCATGTTCTGGCGGTCGGGGTTGCGACTGAATGGCCCCATGCGATATTCAATTTCGCGCAGCAGCTCAGTGTACCGCAAGACGATCGGGTGCTTTGGCGCCTTGCGGGCGGCAGCTCTGAACCAGTCAGAAGACTTGAGATAATTGCCCGCATGAAAATCACTCATGCCCAGCACCAGAAGAGTCTGAAAATCTTCAGGGAAAAAGCGATGAATTTCAAGGGCCCGAGCCGAGGCCTCTTCGAATCTGCCGCTCTGATAAAGCCGCTCAGCCTCGCGCAGCGAAGGCGAAAGTTCCGTGCCGCCAAGCTGCGAGGAAAATGCTATCAGGGCGAGAAAAAACGCCTGCTTAAGGGGCTTTTTCTTCATTGGCTGGTGCTTTCAATGGTTCCTGCAGATTGTCCCAGTTAACTTCGTCAGGCTGAATTTCTGCATCTTCATCACCTGGCGGAATTATTGAAGGCGAGCCAATCAGAGGTTCGGATGTTTCATCGAGTTCGGCTGGTGGCAGCTGAATCGCCTGCCCGGCGCCCGGCCCGCTCTGATGTTCGATATCCCATGAATCGCCCTTCATATAGTCATCAGGTGGCTCAAAATGTTCCTGACTGGTGACGTGTTGATAGGCCTGATTGGCGGTAACCAGAAAAATGGCCAGCAGTATGAAGACTACGCCCCATTTCCATGTTTCGTTTCCAGTTTGCATTTTGTATCTCCTGAGATCAGAATCTGGCCTGGGTCAGCGACCTTCAGCCAGCGGGAAATTCAATACCAGAGTGCCTCTTACCAGGCCACCGTCGCGCATGATGAGGTCGAGAGAGCGTATCGAGTTGACTGGCATGTTGCGGCCAGCCTCGCTGAGAAATTTGCCCAATGCTCTGATAGAGGTCGCAAAAGTCATTTTTGCCGGTACAACTTCGACACCGGGCCATTCGATGTCATCTTCCGCTGCAAGGCCGACCGGCATCCCCTGTTCATCGAGCTGCGGCAGTTCCTGGGTTCCAGCAGCGAAGCTCTGGGCACCAGCATCGGCAATTTCCGTTTCCGGCTTGATTCTGAAAGATTCGATAAGGTCGAAAGAGTGCATTCTGAAACTGTCGCCGCTCTTTTCGCTTATCTGGCGCAGCAAAGATGCTTCTTCGCCGGCCCTGATGAGCTTGCTTTCACCACTGGCTTTTTTTCTGCCGGCTGCTGCCTCTGCGCTTTCAGGCAGAATCTTGCCTACCTCGGCTTCAAGTGCCGCATATTTTCTCTGATTTTCTTCAAGCAGCTGGCTGGCCTGCTGCAGCTCGGTCTGTAATGAAGAGAGAAAGAACAGGCGACCGACAAAAAAGACAACAATCATTAAAACAACAGCGGCGAGAGAGTTGGCTGCTACTTTATTCATGGCAGTTCCCCCTTGAGAAGGAATTCGACCCCGGAAGCCCTGCCTTTTCGGGTGTTAAGGCTTCTGATACGCCGGATTGCCCTTTTACCAGTAAGATTCTCGGCATATTGCCCGACTGTAACCGGTGTGTCAGCAGTTCCTTTGATGACAAGGATCTGTCCTTTCATCCCTTCGCGGAACTGCTGATCGTCACCGGTTTCCGGGCTGAGCCTGCTGGCGAATGGTGAACCTGATTCCTGGTCTGGCTCACCGTTTTGAGGAGAGTCGGTGTTTTGGCTGGCGAGTGAAATTGATTCAGCCTCGAGCTCAGTTCTGACTAATACTTCTTCGACTCGAAGGCCGGCTGGCTGCTTGTCAATAGTATGAAACAGCGCATCGGCTGTGGCGGTTCTGGTTTTCATCAATGGTTCAAGAACCTTTCTGGCCTGTGGCGAAAGTTTTATCTGGGTTTCTGTGGTAGCGCGGTGTTTGCTTAGTTTGATCATAGCTGCATCAGTATTCATTTTCAGAAAGCCAAGCTGACTGTTGACCGTATCCAGTTCGGCCTTCATTGAGTTATGACTGGCCAGAAGGAGTATGACACTTAAGACCAGACAGGCTGCTGCAATCCAGATCGGCATAAGGCCTGCAAGTTTTTCCATCCTGAGTTCGCGCCTTTTGTTTTTGAGCCGTCCGGTTAGATTCATACTGTCGGCGTCTTCAGCAAGACCGGCCAGACAGGCACCAACTGTCGGAATATAGGCGAGCAGCCGTCGTTGTCTCTCCTCTGCCGGTTGATTGTCGGTGAGTTCAGGCATAACTGGGCTGATATCGAGGCCGGAAGAGATGTCGACTATGTTTACCCGGGTCGGGTTGAAATAGCTGCGTTCAAATGGCAAAACGCCCGGTTGCGCCGCGCCACCGCCCATGAAGTAGAGAATGTCAATCTGGTTGAGTTTGCTGACCGCTCTGAAGTAGTCGAAGCTGAAGCGTATCTTCTGCGAATACATTTCGAGCTCATTCTCTGTTGGCGGATCTGACATATCAGTCATTCCTGAAGGGATGAAGCGATAAAACTTGAGCTCTCCGGCCGAAAAAATCTGCAGGTGTGTACCCGAGTGGCCGAAATTCACAATAGAAAGAGCCGGCAACCCTGATATATCGACGATTTCCTTGAGCTCGTGCGCGCCATAAACTTCAGGATAGGCCCCTGACAAATTGATTCCGGCTTTTTCAAAAAGTTCTGTAAACCTTTCGAGCAATCTTTCGGGCACCACGGTCAAAGCAACTGTATACGGGTTTTTATGCAGAATTTTATATGAAAATGCATATGGCTCTTCGCGAAAGGCTGGTGAAAGGAGTTTTTTGGCTTCCCAGTTCAGAAGCTTTTCGATCTGGTCTGGCTGAACCTGAGCAGGCAGTTCAATGATCTTTATCTGCAGTTCGCGGTTGGCGAACAGGGCCGAAACCTCGCAGCACTGTTGCATCGGCAGGCGGTTGGCGAGATTTTTAAGAGCTTCGACCAGCTGATGTCTGAATTCTTCTTCGCCCGGATAAGCAGAAAGGGGCTTGAGCAGTTCTTCTTCAATGGCGGCAAGGCGCCGGCCACGTTCGGTTAATTCTATAACCGTTGCTTTGATTGATACGGTGCCGATATCAAACGCGATATACAGACCGTTTTGCGATTTCTTTTTCATGAGGCCTCCACAAATCTGCCGCTGCCGGTTCTGCCAGACTGGTTCAGAACCGCCACCCGGGCCAGTGAACGTCGAGAAACTTCCCGGCTGCCCTCGAAAAGAACAGCGGTTGCTTTGATATCCATGCCGGTTTTCTGCCCGGCTGCAGTTACCGTAACCATGATACTGCGATGGTTATCGTGTTTGGAAACGTAATCAAACGAAAAAGGCTTGAAATTTCTGCGCAGTTTTGCCAGACCACGTTCAAGCCCACCGTCGGCCGCGTGAAAGACAATGGCTTCGATTGCATCGCTGCGGCCAAGGTCGAGGGCATTGCGGCTGATCTGCTGACTGCCGGTCACCAGAATGAAAATGATTGTGGTTACAAGAAAGGTCAGATACAGGCTGAAACCGCGACGATTCATGCTGAGCGCCTCCTGAAACAGAAAAGACGGTTCAGGGTCTCACTGCTTTCTGCCTGCCCATTGTGGTTACGGTCTTCGCAGAGCTCAAGCTGTACAAACCAGGTTTCGTCGTCGTGGCGGGTAACTTTCAGATCGTTGACAAAGTAATGGTCAGGCAGTTTTATTGCCTTGTTCAACGCTGCCGCATCGAGCTTTTCAGGTGCAGCGGCAGAAATCTGCTCGCGCAGCCAGACTCTGATCTCGGCGAAGCCGATCCGCTGCTGCCAGCCGGAACTGATGGCCCGGTAGCGCATGTGGCTCCATTCGAACATCTGCAACAGTGCGGTAATTGTTAAACCCATGATGAAGATGACCATGGAAATTTCGATCAATGAGAAGCCTTGTCGGGGTTTCACTGCTTCACCCCCGAACTGGGAACAAAAACGAACGATTCAAGCTGAAAAGAGCGTTCGCCCTTGTGCGTGGTAACCTGCAGGCGCACAGCGCCATCTATGTCTGGTGCCGCAATGGCAGTGGCTACCTTCCAGCCCGGCTTCATTCTGAAACGACCGGGTCGCCCGGCAGCGGCGGCTGCCAGCCTGCCTGCCAGCAGATCTGATTTTACGAGTTCAATTTCTCTCTCGGCAATGTAAGCTGCTTCAGATTCGAAAGCGGCCTGCATATCGAGCTGACTCGATGCTTCGAAGCCTGAAAACATTGTGGCAATAGCGCCCGAAAGAACCAGCAGTGAAATCAGGATTTCGATAAGCGAAAACCCGTTTGAAGGTGCGGTTCTATAACAATGTGTCTGCATCAGAGTTCCAGGTTTACCGTTTCAATTTTGTTGCCCGGCATACGCAGCGCCAGATTGAGGCTTTTGACCCGTTGCCCGGCATGACTGAAAATACCATCGGCACCAACATCGATCGTTTCGAAAACTGAGCTGCCATCGAGTTCGGGTATGCGCAGCTGAAGCGAGCCGGATTGCTCTACCGTAAATGTCTGATTGCGAAAAACTATACGTAATGGGGTTTTGCGCATACCGGCGCGTAATCTGCAGGCCTGAAAAAAACTTTTCAGTTCGTCGGTTCTGGCGCGGGTCTGTGAATCGTGTGTCACGCCTGCGTAGATCGAGATGCCGGTGCCGCAGAGTATGCCCATTACCAGAACAACCATAAGAACTTCAATCAGCGAAAAACCCTTGCCACTCAATTTACCGGCAGAATGCAGACTGCGTTGGTGGAGGCGACTGCCTGTAAAGAGGGTGGAGCGGGCCGCTGGCGAATTGAAGTCGCGGCTGACTGCCATCTGCTTACCAGTAGTGGTGAGCACTGTCCTTTGAGCCGTCGGGGCCCATCTGACCGTTCATGCCGATCCAGCGGGTGCCAAGACGGAGAGCGCAGACAACGCCGCGGCCACCCATCTTGCCGTCTGAACCGATGATCCACAGACCGGTATTATCGGTGCTGTAAAAGCGGTAACTCGAACCGTTCCAGGTGTAACCCCAGCGGTTGGCGGCTTCGGGGCAAATGAAAAGCTTGGTGTCTTTTGCAATATCATTGAGCTGCAGCAGAGCGTTGGAATATTTCCAGCGCAGGTTGCCAGAGCGGTCAACCCATGCCCAGCGGTTTTTGCCGATATCAAGTTCAAAATTCTTTGCTTCCCAGAGGGAGATCAGGCTTTCGATGCCCTTCTGGTTGGAAAGGCATGATTTGGCGCGCGCAATGGAGGCAATACTCTGGTAACGCGGAATGGCAATGGCAACCAGAATGCCTATTACCAGAACAACAATCAATAACTCGACAAGTGAAAAACCTTTTCTTCGCATAGAGCCTCCACGAATTTTTTGCAACACGTCAAACGCAGTCCTGTTAATTTAACGCACCGTCTTAATTATGTCAAACAATGGCATGTACATGGCAAGTGCCAGAGTCACTACAAAAATCGCCAGAAAGATTACCAGAGCCGGCTGGATCAATGATACTGCGGTTTCAAGCGTCAGTTCAAGGTCACGTTCATAAATAATTCCCGCTTTTTCCAGCATTTCGCCGGTATTGCCGCCCCGCTCACCAACGTCGGTCATAAGAATGATGCTCTCGGGAAAAAGATGGCGAAAACGCCCGACTGACTGTGAAAGCGACTCACCGCGACTGACTGACTCGCGGATATTATTTATGGCTTCTTTGTAGACAAGATTGTTCAGAGCCTTTTCAACGGCCTGAAGCGAGGTCAGAATCGGCACACCGCACTTGAGCAGGGTGCCGAGAATACGTGCGAACAGCGACATTTCCATCTGCTGAACCACCGGCCCAAAAATAGGCATGCGGATCGTAACTTCGGCGATACGCCGGGCTCCGCCTTCGGTGCGGCGTAATATTATGAACATGGCGATTGCCAGACCAATTATCGAAATGATCAAAATCGAGTGCCCGGTCAGAAAATTTGACGCAGCGAGAACGATGCGGGTTGGCAGCGGCAGTATCTGGCCATGTGATTGAATCTTTTCGATGAAAACCGGAAAAACATAAACCAGCAGGGCCCAGGCGACAATAATGGTGTTGAGCAGCAGAATTGCCGGGTAAATCATCGACTTGATAATTTTGGCCCGCAGGCGGTACATGGCGTCATGAATGTATGAGTAGCGTTCGAGAATCTCGCCGAGAATGCCGCCGATTTCGCCAACCTCGACCATGGTAATGAAGAGATTCGAGAAAACGCCGCGATGGCTTTTGAGAGCGTCAGAAAAAGATTTGCCCGATTCGATTTTTTCGCGCAGATCTTTAAGCAGAGATTTGAGCGGGCAGTTTGGCAGCTGCCGGTAGAGGGCGTGCAGACTCATTATCAGAGGGCAGCCGGCATTGATAAGACTTGACAGTTGCAGCAGAAAAAAGTTCATTGCATGCGGTGCGATATTAAGATCGGGAGTGCCGGATGCAACGAGACTCTGTAATGGTGCGGCGGTGATTTCGAGAACGAAATAGCTGCGGTCTGCCAGCCAGGTGCCAACTTCTTCTGCAGTTGCGGCTTCCATGAAGCCTTCCATCGGTTTGCCCTTGACGTCGAGAGCTTTGTAAGCAAACCTTCTGGTCACTGGTCAGACTCCTCGCTGGTGGCAATTGCCCGGCGAATTTCTTCGCCGCGGGTCAGACGCATTACTTCATCGATAGTGGTCACGCCCCTGACGGCCTTGAAGATGCCGTCGACGCGCATGGTGCGCATGCCGCCGCGAATCGCGGCCTGCCTGATATCCCGCGCCGAAACCGATTTAAGAATCAGGCTGTGAATTTCGTCATTGATCGTCATGATCTCGTGAATGGCTGTTCGACCGGTATAGCCGGTGCGGCGGCAGGTCAGGCAGCCTTTGCCTTTGAAAAGATCTGCGTTTTCATGCCCATGTTCGGCGAGAAGTTCCAGGGCTTCGCCGTCTGGTTTGTAGGCAGTTTTGCATGATGGGCAGATTTTTCTGACGAGTCGCTGGCCGCCGACCCCGATTACAGCCGAAGCGACCAGATATGGCTCGACGCCCATTTCGATCAGGCGTGTAACTGCCGACGCGGCGTCATTGGTATGCAGGGTAGAAAAAACAAGATGGCCGGTAAGAGCAGATTCAATGGCAATTTGAGCGGTTTCGAAATCGCGAATTTCGCCGATCAGAATTACGTTCGGGTCCTGGCGCAGAATCGAGCGCAGCGTTCGCGCAAAGGTCAGGCCGATTTCGGGCCTGACCTGCACCTGGTTGATGCTCGGAATAAGATATTCAACCGGGTCCTCAACGGTGGTAATGTTGATCTGCCCGTTTCTGATAAAGTTTATGGCGGCATACAGAGTTGAGGTTTTGCCTGACCCGGTGGGGCCGGTCATCAGAATGATGCCGTTCGGTGAAGAAGAGAGTGTTTTGAACAGATCGAGCAGGTCTTCGTCAAACCCGACCTGGTCGAGGGTGAGTTGCATACGGCTCTTGTCAAGAATACGTATGACAATCTTCTCGCCAAAAACAGTCGGCAGCGACGATACGCGCAGGTCGATACTTTTATTCTGAACTTTTACCTTGATGCGGCCATCCTGGGGCAGGCGCTTTTCAGAAATGTCCATCTGCGCCATGATTTTAAGGCGCGACAGCAGCTCGCTCTGAATGGTTTTAGGCGCCTTCATCAGCTCATTCAGAATACCGTCGATTCTGTATCTGACCCTGATTATTTCTTCGTCGGGTTCGATGTGAATATCGCTGGCGCGGTCGTTGATGGCCTGCTGAATGATTGTGTTGACGAGGTTGATGATCGGCACGCTCTGCTCTTCGCCACCAATGTCGAAAGTGTTGAAGAAGCTTTCGTCGAGCTTCACTTCAGAACTGCGTTCGGCGGCAATATTATCGACCGCATTCTGCAGGCTGTCGCTGTTGCCGTAATAGTGTCTGATCGCCGCTTCTACCTGCGATTCAGGGCTGATGGCGATTTCAAGTTCGTAGCCGGTCTGAAAGGTTATTTCGTCGATGATAAAAACATCGAGTGGATCGGCCATGCTGATCTGCAGGCGGTTGCCCTCAAGCCTTACCGGCAGAAGATTGTGGCTGCGCACGATGCCGTCAGGGATCGTCGTCAGAACTTCTGGTGGCACTGTAACCTCATTGAGGTTCAGGCACGGAATATTCATCTGGCTGGCAAGGGTGTTGGCAATGCTGTCTTCGTTGGTCAGACCAGTTTCGACAAGAACCTTGCCGAGGCGTTTGCCGAGAATTTTCTGTTTCGAAAGGGCTTCCTGAAGTTGTTCACCGGTGATCAGGCCGGCTTCGACAAGAATGTCGCCGAGTCGCTTACGTTGTTGATTACCGGATTTTGCAGACATTTTTTGGGGCTCTTATCTTTTCCAGAAGCATTTTCTGGCGGTTTCGTAGCTCGGGTTGATCTCAAGGGCCTTGCGAAAGGCCATCATTGCTTCATTTTTCAGTCCTTTGGCTTCAAGAGCCTGACCGAGTTTGTAATAACCATCTGCAAAACCGGGGTATTTCTGGATATAGCGGCGCAGCTGTCTGATCAGTTCTTCAACCAGATCGCTGTTGTCAAGCAATACAGAGGTTTCGTAGCAGTAGTCTTCCGCATCCTGGGCCTGATATTCAGCAAAGAAAAGTGCGATGACCTTTTTATATTCATTCAGAGCTTCGTCTTTGCGATTCAGGGCCTCGAGAATATGCGCTCTTTCGTTAAGTGCTTCGCGGTATTTGGGGTTGAGCTTGACCGCTTCGCAGAGCTGATCGTTGGCCTTTTCCAGCATGCCAAGGCTACGGTAGGCCTGGGCCTGGTGAAAAAACGCATCAGGCCAGCGCTGCTTTTCGATAACTTTTGCGAAAGCGTCGACCGCTTCCTGGTAGCGCCCGGCGTTGAGAAGAGCCTTGCCGAGGTTGTTCCAGTATTCACTGCTGGGGCTCAGTTCGATGCACTTCTGATAATGCTCGATTGCTTCTTCGAATTTGCCCAGGCGCACCAGACCATTGGCCAGGCTGCATCTGAGTAAATGATTGCCCGGCTCAGAGGCCAGTTTGCGCTGGTTTTCCTGAACCGCCTCTTCTATAAGACCTTCGCTGTAGTAAGAACGGGGCGCATCTGCAGTCATTATTTGTTTCCAGACTTTTCGACCGCTTTGATTGTCTTCGCAGCCGAGGCGACGCTGGGTGGCTGACTGTTGAGTGAAAGCCGGTCTTTATCGTCGATCTTTTCGGGTTCGGATTTAGTTGCAGCAGGTTTTTCGGTGACACCGCCGAGTTTTACTTCGGTTGGACTGCCGGGAACTGCAGGCAACGGCGGAGTTACGACATGCTTTTCTTCTTCTTTTTTTGCAGCTGGTGCGGCTTTAGCGGCAGCTGCCGCATCATCGGCCGGTTTGGTCCAGTTGCGATATTCTTCTTCGGGGCCAGACGGTGAATAATACTGCAGAAACTTTACCACATCGGTAGAATCATTAAGGTATTCGTGAAAAGATTTGGCGGGAATGAAAGCGGTGCTGTTCGGGCCAAGAACCTTTATCTCTTCGCCAATTCGCAGGGTCAGATTGCCTTCGAGAACGTGAATGATCTCGGTCACGAACACATGGCGGTGACTGCCGATGTGAGCGCCCGGCAGATAGGTCAGATGCACCAGAGTTGCGATCGAGGGCCCGACCTTTGACGGATCAACCAGTATCTTCGCACCAATTCGCTTGTCGGGCGAAGTGTGGTATTCGGCGTCGTCAAAGGCGACGAAATTTACTGATGCCGTCTTGTTCACCTGCTTTTCGGCGGCGCCTGATGGAGCCTGGCCGGCGAGCAGGGTTATGATCAATGTGAGAGCTATAGTTCCGGAAAAAAGTTTTGTGTTTTTCATGAACGAAATTCTAGCGGTTAAACAATAGCTTGTCAAGGCGCATCGGATTGACTTTCTCTTAACTATACAGTACCATAATGTACAACTCTGAATAAGTCATGGGAAATAATGAATCATTCTCCTGCTGTCAGACGCAGCCTGTTGCTGCTGCTGGTCCTGGCGATACTGCATCTGCCGGGTTGTTGTTCACGCAAGACAACCGAAAAGCGAAATGGCAACGGCAAGAAGCCTGCAGCAGGTTCGGTCTCAACCTCTGTTCGAAACAGTGGCGGCCAGACGCAGGGGGCAGGTGAGGAGCTCATCTCTGGTAACGAGTCGGTCAGACCGCTTCGCGACAAGGATAAGCGCATCAAAGAGCAGTATCGAAGACTTGAATATGCATTCGACATGTATAACAGCGCGAATTTTGACGGGGCCCTGCGCGAGGTTGAACGTCTGCAGCTCGAGATCAACAATGACCCATATCTCGAAATGCAGAGCTGGTATCTTTCTGCAATGATCTATCACAAATCCGACAAACCCAGCCGAAGGAAAAGGGCAATGCGCAAAATGCTCGAAAGCATGGAACAGGTTCAGAAAGATCCGAGATTCCGTGCTGCCTTTGAAGATGGCATGATCAGCCAGGAACTGATGAACCTGGCCCGTGAGAAAGGAAACGACCGCTATGGCAAATTTGAATAAAAGTGGTTCGATTTTCCTGCTCACCCTGACTGCAATGACAGTCCTCTTCATCTTTGGGTTTTCGATAACTTTCTTCACCGGCTCAGAAGATTACGCTTCGGCGATGTCATACGAATCAGAAGTGGCGTTTAATCTGGCGGAGTCGGCAATTGAAGAATTTGTTGCCCGTATCAAGAACTCCCTGAACCACGACGACGCCAATAACCAGTTGTATAAAGTTCTGCGTGCCCATGATACCGACGTCACCAAAGAAATCCCGCTCGAAGCGGCACAGGTCGCCAAGCTGACTGCCTACACGCGCGAAACTGCCCGCCAGGTTTACGGCATTCAGTTCGGCCGCGGCCTCGTGGAGTCGAATGATTTTGTCGTCGATGCGGCGATCAAACTGCAGCATATCAATGCGGTAGAAGCGGCAAACGGCGATCAGATTCTCTACAAGCTTAAAAAAGACCTGAAAGAGAAGCAGGGTGAGATGGAAGTCCGCGCCAAGGTGGTTTATAAGGGCCATACCGCCAAGGTTTCGCTCAAATTCATGATCCGTGTTGTTAAAACCTTTATTCCGCCGTTCAACTACTTTACTCTCTATGTTAAAGATGGCAGTGTCTACGGCGGTTCACACTTCAATACATTTACCTCTTCAATCGATCAGAAACGCCAGTTGCGGCTTGATAACGGCTGGAACGCCATCCGCCGCGACTTCAACCCGACCGTTAACTTTGACCAGTGGGAAAAAGACCTGGCGCAGCTCGGTGGCAGTGCCATCACACCACCCGGGCGCATCTATCTTGGCCAGGATCTCAACAGCCTCATGCAGGCCGGCCCGGCGGTTCTTGTGCGTTCAACCAACGGTGCAAAACTGCTTTTCGGCGATAATCTCAACGCCAACGTCGATAAATTTACGCAGATGAACGCCCAGGAAAACTTTTACCTGCGCTTTGATGTGCCCTGGATGGGCATGAAAGATTATGTTAAAAACTTCATGGAACTCCAGGGCCAGGAAAAAACCAAGGAAGGCCTGATTTTTACCGGCTGGGGTAACGAACATAAAATCAGACTGTTCAACATCGGTGCCGGCAAAGAACTCACAGAGCCGACCACCAACGGGCCGCCTTCGTTTATCAACTGCTTTCAGAGCTACTCTGTTCACACCGGCAAGCTGGTCACCCAGACTCCGGGCGGCATGAATTCGAGTGAAGGGTTGATGAAATACCGCCTGATGCCTGAAGTTGACCGCAGCGGCTTTGACCCGTTCGGCTCCGCGCCGCCGCTTGATCGACTCGAGCCGATGAGTCGCGCCGATTTCTCAAAAATGTCGCCGACGCTGATTTATGGTCCGGCTATGCGCCAGTATTTCCGCGCTGTGCAGATTCACCCGAAAGATGGCGAACCGGTCGAACTGCCTTTTATTGATTCGAAGGGGCCGCTGATTCAGATGATTCCAGGGCTCGATCTCAAAACCAAGATGACTGCAACTCAGGCAGCTCAGTTGTTTGAACTGGCCGGCGTCGACAAGGATTTTGTCGAAAAGATTCGCCGCAACTGGGAAAAACTGCCCGATGGCCTGCGCGAACTGCAGAATTACGCCAATTTTATGAGCGATTCCGGTGTCGAACTTTACAACAAAGGTCTTGCTAACTTTCTCAATCGCCTGCGCAATCGTCAGGATGAATACGACGGCGCCCTTAAAGATTTTATGGGCGGCTATCTTGAAAATTTTCCCTATCCGTATAACGAAGTCCCAAAAGGCATGGATTCAGTAATTGGCCAGACACCAATGCTCGAGTTCTACGAAGGCGCTCTCTGGCACGCCCTGCCAGATGCCTACAGTTCATACCTGCTCGATTTCTATTTTATACCCAGAAGCACCGAAGACTTTTTCCGTGGTCGCACCACGGTCGCAATCGGCGGCACTTCTTACGACCGCTTCGAATTCAAGTATATCAACAATGTGCAGGCTTACCGCAGCGGCGCTAAAAACCAGACCCTCGAACTCAATGGTATTCTGGCCCTGAACGACTCAGAACCGCTTGGCCTGAGAAACCTGAGATTCCGCGGACACGGCATCATTTATTCCAGCCCGATGATGGGCGGCGGTAAAGTTGTAATTGCCGGCGACCTTCTCGGCGTCGATACAGACGAAAAGGCGATTCATTCGTCGATTGGCAACGACCTGCTGACAATCATCGCGCCGCAGATTGTCATAGATACCACCATGGCTCAGGGCAGCCGCTGTTACGTCGAAGCGAATCTGATATCAGTCTCTGAACCCATGATTGTGAAGGGTGACAAGCCGGTAACTATCAAGGGCACTGTGGTTACGCCGTTTTTGAATCTTGAAGAACATTTTGCCACTCCCGGCGAAAACATTATCGTATATAATGCTCTCAACGGAATCTGGCGCAACATGATGCCAACCCTGATGGATAAACAGTACGTCGCCAAAATCGTTACCGGCGGGGTCGGCAAATTCGACTGGAAATACGAACGCGAATGATTAACAGAAACAGAAAACGGGCTTTTTCGCTGGTCGAAATTCTGATCGTCATCATGATGATCTCGGCGGGCATTCTGCCGATCTATTCATTGATGCGCTCCGGTCAGAAGCGTATTGTCAGAGCCGATACCCGAACCATGGCGACGCTTTTCGGGGCTTCAGCTCTCGAACTCGCCAGAACGCTGGGCTATGACAAGGCGCAGCGACTTCACAAAGACGAAGACTTTCTCGAACTGCAGAAAACCGCTGACAAAAATGGTTTTGAGTTGCGATTCGAGCCGACCCTGCAGCCGGTGACGCCGCTGCCGCAGGGCGCCAAGCCGATGTTTCTGCTGCGCATCAAAATTACGGTGGTTTCAAAGCACAAGACTGCTGAATCAGATGTGCCGGTGCTTACTTTCGTTTCAATTCTGACCGACCCGAGATACAACTATTACTGATATGCACAACAACAGACGCAAAAACGGTATGACCATGGTCGAACTTATTTTCGCCGTTGGTATGTTCATGCTGCTGTCGGTATCAATGTATCAGATCATGCGGGCGGTACGCACCACGTTCACCCATTCGCAGAACAAACTCGATATTCTGCAGACGACCCGCATTATCATGTCTGGCATCAGAAATGAGCTGCGCAATGCCTCAGATAAACCGCAGGTTTTCAATGACCGCCTCAATATTCCGGTGTCACCGACTGAAACGGTGCAATACTATTTCAATCCCGAGACCAGACGACTTTATCGCGGCAAAAAGGCCGGGATCAACGACCCCGACCCTGGTGTTTCCGATATGCGCCCGTTTATGTTCAATGACGGTCAGATTCTCTCTTTCGAATACGATTCCAGCTACCGCGACTCGAATGCTTTTGTCGAGTCAGAGCTGGCTTTGAATTCGAAGGTCTGGTTCAAGGTTTCGATGAAAATTCTCTATTCCGAAAAATTCGACAAGCTTACTGAAGCCGATAAACAGAAGATTCTCGATAAACCAGATGACGATCCGCGCGTTAAATCATTTTTCATGGTGATTACCCCGCGCAAAGTGAACTGGCTGCTGCAGGCCACTCAGTAATAAAAAAGACACGGCAGCATTTTTGCTGCCGTGTCTTTTTTATTTACGGGCCTGTTTTTACTTCGCGGGTTCTTTGCCGGTCAGCTTTTTGTAATTTTCAAAAGCGGCCTGATAGGCCTGGTTGGCTTCGCTGATCTTCTGGGCGTTACCTTCGCGTGTCGCACTCAGGTATGCCTGATAAGCGGTGCGGTAGTCGCTGTCGGCTTTGGCGATTTCTTCGCTGCTGGCCGAAATGCTGACCGGGCCTGCGACAGTCTCGGTGGTAACCGGGGTCGGAGCCTGGGCACTGCTGTCATAAGAAGCCGGAATTTCTGGTGCCAGAGCGACGCCGGGTACGGTAGAGGCAGAACCTGCACTTGAGCCGCCATTCATGAAAAGGATACCACCGGTTGCGGTTCTATCTGCTTTATAGAGAAGGTTCATCGCTATTTTGCCGAGCAGGCCGCCAACCAGAGCGCCGGCAACATAGCCAACCGGGCCGAAAGATGCCAGGGCCATGACGCCGAGCGCGGCACCACCCAGTGCGGCAAGGTTACTGAGACTGCCGGTTGCATAACTGGTTACGATGCCACCGACTATCCAGCCGGCCACACCACCTGCAAGCATGCCAAGAGGCGGCATGAAAGCGGCGCCGAGAGATGCGCCCGCAACTGCCCCGGCAATATTGCCTGCAATCTTGGCAAAGGGTCTGACGGCATTGAGAACGCTCCCGAGAATGCCAGCCTGAGCTGTCATGGGAACGAGAAGAATTGCGAACACAAAAGACGCGATCATCAGAATGTTGAACTGTCTGTTTCTTGCAAGCTGATAAAACATAACATACCTCCCTCACGAAACTTTTTTTAGTATAAGAAAAAACAACCCACCCCGCAATGTACCGACGAGGTGGGTATAATTCCTGTATTGAACGATGTTATCGCTGTGGCTGAAAGATGATGCCCTGAATCGATTTTTCACTGTCTGAATTATCGTAGGCAAAAATTGCCAGATAGCGGTTGCGCCTCTTCAGATTGTCGATTTCGGTATCTTTGAACATCCAGCCGCCCTTTTCACTGTCTTCCCGGCCAACAATACGTCCCTTGCCGATAAGGCTCAATTCAGGCAAGGCCACAAGGTAGAGGTTGGCACTGACAACCCAGTCTTCGTGGCGATTGGCATAGATTTCGGCGATGATCGAGCCCGGTTCACGCTTTGCTGATTCATCTTCTTCTTCCTCTGATTTGCGTTCCTGCAAAGGTTTGCGGGCTCTTTTTATCTCGCCGCGCTTAAAGCTCAGGTCGAGGGTCCAGGGTTTGCCGGTTATGCTCTTGATAAAGCTTTGCCCTTCGTGTTTGACGCGTGAAGTTTCAAAGCTGCTGTCTTCGTCCATTACATAGCGGGCCAGCAGAAACCCGGCGCGTTCTTTCTGCAGCGGAGTCAGCGATGGGTTGCCGGAAAGCTGCAGCAGTTCCTCAAGCAGATCATCAGAAATTTTTTCGCCGGCGAAAAGGTTGGCTTCAATCTGGTGCAGTAGAACCGAAAGTCGGTTGCTGCTCGACATCAGGCCACGACCGGTGAGTGGTTTGAAAATCGCGGCTGCTTCGGCGAAATGACCCTGATAGAATTTGATTACACCGTCGAAAAAGTTCAGATCGCCCGGCAGCTGTTTTGGGAACAGATGCCCGGCGGTGGCATACTTGTCTTTTGCAAAGGGGCCTTTGAGCTTTTTCTGCAGTGCTGCTACAATTCTGGCTTCCATTTTGAATTTTTCGTTGCGTCGTTCTTCGGCCATCCGGTCATAAATACCTTCAAGCAGCCAGAGTACTTCGTCGACCTGCTGATAATCCTGTGGGGCAACGATCTTGAATTTTTCGAGCACCGCAGTGGCTTCTTCATATTTTCCCATCATGCCGAGAACGAAACCCTGCATATGGTGCCAGGCAAAATCCTGTACATCGGTGGCGCCGGAAACCGGAGAAATTGCCGAAAAGGTAAATTCAGACAACAGGCCATAAGCTTCTGCCAGTTGCCCGCCGAGCGCCAGGGCTTCGATCAGGCGCAGCCTGACTTCGCGCGGGGTCTGCTGCCGGGTGAAAAGCCGGAAATCTGATTTGTAATCCGGTGCCATACCCAGGCAGCGTCTGAATGCCAGAACCGCCGCATCGAGACTTTCTTTTTTCTCGCGACTGTGCTGGGTGAGCATTTTTTGTGTGTAATACAAACCTCGTACAAAGTTCAGATCAGGTATCAGCAGGTTGGTTTTGAACTGGGCATTGCAGCTGCGCAGCCATTTGTTGGCGATGCGCAGGGTTTCTTTGATGTCTTTGGTGTCGACGACGAAAAATGGTTCGGCACGGTTTGCCATGTATTGCCCTTTCATCAGGGCAGTCTGGTATTGCTTTCTTGCTTTGAGAGTGTGTGCCAGGCACAGATACATGCGCGACCGGTCGATCGTGTCTGTTTTTTTGGCATCTTTTTCGGCATTTTCGAGAATGCGGATCACTTCGTCGAGGTCTCTGACTTCGTAATTGCGTTCGTCGATGGTTTCAAGGGTCTCTTTGGCAGATGAAAGGTACTGTTCGGGAGTGATGGTCAGAAGACCCTTCTGCCCGGCTGAACAGCCCGAAAGATTGATGGCGGCGGCGCAGACCGCAACCACTGCCAGCAGCAGCATGCCGATTCTTTTTAATGACATTTGTTTCCTCATTCGGTGACTAGAAATTTTTAAGTTTGATCGATACGCGGCCTTTGTTGTAGCTCGTATCTCTGGGTCGGTCGTAGAAAATGATGAAGTTCTGTTCGATCAGTTTGTCGACGAGTTCTTCGATCTTGCTGAAACGATAGCGGTCATCGTCAAATTTCGGCCCCAGCTCGATGAACTTGTTGTCTTCAATGAAGAACAGATACTGAATCGTCGAGAAAATGCCTTCGGGGGCGTCGCGGTTCTTGTCGAGGTAGAGATTCACGACGTCGACCTTCGGAATGCGGGTGGTGTCTTTTCCCATTTCTTCAGCTTTATGCTGCAGCTGCTGGAAAAGCTCGCGGGTGTCGCCCCAGTCCTTGGCCTGGATCATGGCACAGTCAAGGTCATACTCAAGATCGCCAGAGCCTTTGCAGTGATACATGGTCGGTCGGTCTGCATCTGGTGTTGCATCGATCATACAGCCTTCTTTTGACAGTGAACTGATAGTCATGATCGGGTTGTTCAGCTCGATACACAGCCCCTTGAGCTCGGTCGATATTTCTTCGACCTTGAATTTTTCATCCATGTAATTGCGCGACAACGGCATCTTCTGAATATAGTCGATGAAGATCATGATGTTTTCAGTGTTGAAATCCTGCATGACGTTGTAGGCATAAGATCTGATACGGTCGACGGTGTCTTCTTTGGTGGCCTCAATGATGTAGAAATTGTCCATGTATTCCTGCATCTTTTTCCAGCCACCGGTGAATTTGGCGTCAACAATCATGTCTGATCGTATTTTTTTTCTCTGCAGCGCGTCGGGGTTGAGGCGGCTTTCTTTGGCCAACAGACGGTAGGTCAGGTTCTTTTTCGTCTGTTCATAGGTAAAAAACAGCACCGGGATTTTGTTAAGGGTGGCAACGCGAGTGGCCAGTTCGAGGGTGAACGTAGTTTTACCACGGCGCGGCGCCCCGGCGATTGCATACATAAAGCCTTTGCGGAAGCCGGAAATGGCAGTATTGAGATAATGCATCGGCTCGCACGAATAGCCAATGATCTCGATTTCGCCAGTCTTTTCGCGATTATCAATGTCGTCGATAATTTCACGCATTTCTTCTTTTACCAGATTGATGCGTTTCGTGGTTCGGGCTTTCTGAATGTTGCGCACATCCTGAATTACCTTGTTGGTAAAAGTCTCAAGATTGAGATTCTCTTTCTGCGCCGGGCTCTCGATATAGCCATGAATGCTCTGCGCCACTTCCTTGAGCTTGCGCTTCAGCGCCTGTTCTTTCATCAGTTCGAGATAATGCAGCGCCTGATCGAGTGCTGGCGGTATTTCGGCGACAATTTTGTCGATAAGGTTCTGAACACCGGCATCATAGAGGTTCATCTGCCGCAGTTTGTTCTTAAGCACGATTTTATCGAGGCCGGAAAGTTCGGGGCTGTCTTCGCGCAGTGAAAGAATGCACTGATAGATAGAGCGCGAAACCCGCGTCGAGAACAGACCCGAAATCAGCCCCTTGCCTTTGAGGCTTTCGAGCACGAACGAATCTTTCATGATCCCGGCAAGAATAGCTATTTCAAGCTCTTCATCACCATAGCCGGTTACATTTGAACTGAAAATTTCATTCTGCAGTTTTGTCTGCTCTTCGTTGAATTCCTGATTCAGGGAAGGGGCTATCGGTTTCGGCGGTGCAGCGGCAGCGCTGCGGGCCGGCGATGTTGCTGGCGGCGCAACTGGTGAAGTAGACTTTGGGGTCGGTGCCTGTAAACCCTGCATGCCTGAAGGGGTGGGGGTTGCCGATACGGATGGCCTGGGAAGTGGTGGCTGAGACTGGGTGTTCTGAGCCGGCAGCTGGTCGATGTTATAATCTGCAGGCGGTGTTTCTGTTGCCTGAGGTTCGCTGAATTCTTCAATTCCAGAGACAGCCTGAGGCTGCGGCGGCCGGCTGACAGCGGTGGTATGTGGCTGCAGTGGGGGAGGCGGGGCTGCCGGGCGGGTGAATGATGGTGTGGCCGGTTGTGGTGGAACGGGCGGTGGAGCCGATGGACGGGGTTGAGCAAGCCCCTGAGGAGGCATTGGAGTTGTCGGCGGTGCCGAGGGCTGAGACGGGAGTGGTGTTTTGAGAAGATTGTTAAGGGAAAAGCCACTACTGGCAGGTCTGGATGCTGGTTGCCCCTGACCTGACTGTGCTCGTTGCGCCTTTGCGCATTCAGCGCAGATATAGCCTTCCTGAATTTCTTTGTTACAGATGTTGCAGTTCGCCACGTCCGCCCTCCGCTCTTATAATGTCAGGCAGTATAAAATTCACTCTAAGATACTGGTCAATCAAAACTAATTCAAGTACCCGAATCTTTTTAGAGCACAACCCTTAAAGATTTATTTTTCAATGCGGGTTGCGTGCCGGGGCGAAATCGCATGGGCAGATGCCCGCCGGGGAGCCTTTATTAAGCAGTTTTCCTGAAACTGGTCGCTGAAATCTTTTTTTTTGAGGTGTTCGATCATAATGATATGCAAAAATCAGGCTTAAAAAAGCGCATCTGCGCCAGATCGGCAGTTTCAACTGGCCTGCAGTCGGGAACCCTCTTTGATTCAGGTGTTCTTGACAAGCTTATGACAACACAGTATTATGCCGATACTCTGAAAAGATTAACCTAAGAAGGAGCCTATGAACAAATCCACCTTCAGTCTTATAAAGATTCTGATTGTCTTATTTCTCGTTTTCGCCGGCGTTTCCGCGCAGGCATATGAAAGCAATGTGGTGGTTGGCTTCAAGGTCGAAGGTAACAGGCTTATTGAAGAAAAGGTCATTCTTCTCAACCTGACGATGAAGGTGGGCGACACCCTTGTGCCTCAGGCTGTTCAGGATGAAATCGCCAGAATTGGTGAAATGGGCTTTTTCTCTTACGTTGGCGCCGAAATCCGCCCGGCCGAAAAGGGCAAAGAAGTTATTTTCAAGGTTGAAGAAAACGCAATTATCGGTGAGATCGACATCAAAGGCGTGACCAAAGTCTCGGTCGATGTTCTCAAAAACGCCATGGAAAGCAAGATTGGTTCAGTTTTCAACAGTAAACTGCTTACTCAGGATATTCAGAACGTTAACGAAGCTCTCGGTCGCGAAGGTTACCTGTTCTCAAAGGTATCTGATGCATTCGTCCAGGACCAGGGCAGCAAGATCAATATCGTGATTACCGAAGGCGTTCTCTCTGAAATCAGGGTCGAAGGCCTTAAGAAAACCAAAGAAAAAGTCGTTCGCCGCGAACTGACCGTTAAGCCTGGCGAAATCTATGACAACAAAAAGATCGTTCGCGATCTGCAGCGTCTTTATAACCTCGGCTTCTTCGAAGAAGTTCGCCGCGATCATCTGCCCGGCAAAACTCCCGAAGAAATAGTTCTGGTTATTCATGTTGTTGAACAGAAAACCGGTCGCGCCGGCGTTGGTGCCGGTTATTCGTCGCTCAACGGTCTGGTTGGTTTTGTAAACCTGTCACAGAACAACTTTCAGGGTGATGGCAAGCGTGTTTACATGAAGACCGAATTCGGTGGCATTCAAAACTATGAACTCGGCTATTTCGACCCGTGGCTCAATGACAAACCGCAGAGCTTCGGCATCGATCTCTACAACACCAAATATACCCGCAACCTCTATGCTGCCGGCAACGAACTCACTGAATATGACGAACGCCGCAAAGGTGCAGCCCTGACTCTTGGCCGCCGACTGCGCAAAGACGTTGATCTTTCTTTCCGCTTCAGAGATGAAGATGTTGAACTGACACCGACCAACGGCCTGGCCTCAGCTCCAGCCGGCATCATGAACGGCCGTGTTCAGACTTTCGCAACCATTCTCGACAAGGATACCCGCGACAATCGCTTCAGACCGACTGGTGGTCTGCACGATACCTTCTGGGTTGAAACTACTGGCGGCCTGCTCAAGGGCGACAACCAGTATACCAAATACATGCTGGCTCTCAGGCGCTATATGCCCGTAACCAGGAACCGCAAGACCACCTTCGCAGTTCAGAGTGTTGCTGGTCAGACGACTATCGGCGAAGGTTTTGTGCCGATATATGATATGTTCTCGGTCGGTGGCAGCAGCACTGTGCGCGGCTACGAAGAACGTGAATTCCTCGGAACCAAGGTTTTTTATACCAACTTTGAACTGCGTCAGAATTTTGCCAAAAATTTCGATGTCGTTGGTTTCTACGACATCGGCAGCGCCTGGGGCACAGACTATAACCGCAAAAAAATGGATTACGACCAGAAAGCTGGTTATGGTATCGGTATCCGCCTTCAGACTCCGCTCGGTCCGGTCGCTCTTGACTACGGCAAGGCAACCGATCGTGGCGACGGCAATACCTACATCAACTTCGGTTCATCATTCTAACAGTAACGAACTCGTAAAGAGTTAAAGAATAAGGAGAACTTTCCAGATGAAGAAACAGCTCATGAAACTTTGTCTCGCCGCTGGCATCGCTGCCAGTCCAATGGTAGCCAGCGCCTATGAATTTGGTGTGGTTGACGCCGGCCAGATTTTTAACAAATATTCTGAAACCCAGAAAACCAAAAAAGTTCTTGAAGGGCAGAAAGAAAAGCTGCAGCAGGACCTCGAATCCCGCAAAGGCGAAGTAAAGAAGCTCGATGACGAATATGTTGCAACTGCCAAAAAAATGCAGGATTTGCGCGATGGCAAAAAGGAAAAGGAAGCTCAGGCTCTTGAACCAAAACTGACCGAACTGCGCAAACAGCTGGCTCAGAAGAGCGGCGAACTGCAGAAATTTTTCGAAGAATCACAGAAGTCTCTCTATGAAATGGAAGAACAGCAGATGGGCTCCCTTTCAAAAACTCTTGACGAAAAAGTTGATCAGGTAATCAAGCAGGTTGCCCAGAAAAACAACATCAAGGCCGTTTTTGAAAAGAGATTTTTCTACTGGGGCGACGAAGCTACAGTTAAAGATCTGACTGAAGAAGTTCTTCAGGCTCTCAATGGTGGTAAAGCACCGGCCGCTGCTCCGGCAGGCAAACCCGCCGCCAAACCGGCAGGAAAATGATCTGATATCCGGGCGTCAGTTGCTGGCGCCCGGTTTTTCAATTTATGACAGACAGAGGCGAAAGCAGAAAAATTACCCTCAAAGAACTGGCAGCCATGACCGGCGGCCGGGTCTGCGGCGATGAAAATATTGTTTTATCAAACGTTGCGCCGGTTGATAAAGCCCTCCCGGGTGAGCTGACCTTTCTTTCGGGTGCAAAAAATTATGCTGCCCATCTTGAGTCGGCAAAAACTACCCGTGCCGCCGCACTTATCGCCCCTGAAGATGCCCCTGAGCTTCCACTGCCGTCTCTCAGACTTAAAAACCCTTATATGGGGCTGGTTAAGGCTCTGCAGTTTTTTTTCCCTGAAGATAAGCCGGATTATCTGATTCACCCGGCTGCATTCGTCAGCGAAGATGCTGATGTGGCAAAAGACGCCATTATTGGTCCGATGGCGGTGGTCGAAGCTGGCGCCGTGGTTGGCTCAGGCGCCAGAATCTGTGCTCAGGCTTTTGTTGGCAGAGGTGCCCACGTTGGCGACAACACTCTGGTTCACCCTGGCGCCCGCATTCTGCATGGCTGTGAAGTTGGCGCAAACTGCATCATTCACGCCAACGCCGTAATCGGCAGCGATGGTTTCGGTTTTACTCTCGATAACGGTGTACATGTTAAAGTTCCGCAGGTCGGAAACGTTGTGGTTGAAGACAATGTTGAAATCGGCGCCTGCGTGACCATTGACCGTGCCACCATGGAAACTACCCGCATTGGCGAAGGCAGCAAGATCGATAACATGGTGCATATCGCCCACAATGTGCAGATTGGCAAAAAGTGCATTATTGTCGCCCAGGTAGGTATTTCGGGCAGCACCATTCTTGAAGATTATGTAACCCTCGCCGGTCAGGTCGGTACAGTTGGCCATGTAAAAGTCGGCAAGGGCACTACTGTTGCCGCCCGAGGCGTAGTTACCGGAGATGTCGAACCGGGAAGCTTCGTTTCAGGGTTTCCCATCAAGCCGCACAGTGAGGAACGCAAAATTCTCGCTGCTCTGCGCAAGCTGCCTGATCTGCTGAAAAAGGTCCGGGACCTCGAGAAACAACTTGAAACAAAGGAATAGATCGATGCCACAGAAAGCTTTGCGGGCATTTCTTCTGTTTGTTATGCTTGTTTTAAGCATGCAGCCAGTCGCTGCCGACACCGAAAGCCGTGCCAGATATATGGGCACCTCGATTTTCACGATGCCGACTGCCTATACCAGGTCTGCGGCTGCCTACATCAATGATGCCGGGCATTCAGCGATGATGGTTTCGCAGGAATTCATGAACAAATTTTTCGAAGTGTCGTTTCTTCGTCATATGAATGGCAGCGAGAAGGGCAAAAACCCGCTGAGCGTCAAGATCAAGCTGCTCGAAGAGGGTGAAGCTCTGCCCGCGGTTGTCTGGGGCGCTTCAGACATCAATACCCAGCTTGGTTCAAAAATCTTTTATTTTGCCACTTCAAAGACGATTGAAGCTTTCGGTGTGAACATTCATGGCGGTTTTTACAAACACCCGGTTACCACCGACCGCAAATACTTCTATGGTTTCGAAAAGATGGTTTTTCCGCTGATCACCGTAGGTGCAGAACGCAGCGACGATGTTGATACCTTTGGTGTCAAGCTCAGCCCATACCCGGGTGTGAGTCTCGAAATCGCCCAGCGTGACCGCCGCGAAGAAATGTACAATATTATTTATTTCCGCTCATTTTAAGGGAACATGAACGTAGACAGACAGCAGCACACCATAGCTACGCCCGTTCGTATCGAAGGCATCGGACTGCACACAGGCAAGCCGGTGCAGATGGAATTTATTCCTGCTGATGCCGGCACCGGGGTTGTTTTTATCAGAACCGACCTTGCCGGCGAACCGCTCATTAAGGCCGATCTCGCAAACGTGGTTTCGACCAACCGTGGCACCATAATCAGTGAAAATGGCGCTTCGGTCAATACGGTCGAGCATGTCCTTGCGGCTCTGCGTGGCAGCGGTGTCGACAATCTGGTTATCAGAATTTCCAACGAAGAGCCACCGGCCGGCGACGGCAGCTCGCTTAAGTTTGTTGAACTGGTAAAGCAGGCTGGCCTGGTTCCCCAGAACGCTGACAGAACCGACTGCCGGGTAAACGAAATTTTTTCTCTTGTCGAAGGCGAAAAGAGCATGGTCTATCTGCCTTCTGACCGTTTCGAGGTTACCTATCATCTCGCTTATCGTGATAATATTATCCCGCCGCAGCATATTCATGTCGTGGTCGATGAGCAGTCGTTTGTGAGCAGAATTGGCCATGCGCGCACCTTTGGTTTCGAGCACGAGTTCGAAATGCTTAAAAACCACAATCTTGCCCGCGGCGGCAGCCTCGAAAATGCGGTTGTCATAAATAATTCAGGTGGCGTGGTTAACCCGGAAGGCCTGCGCGAAGAACATGAGCTGATTCTGCACAAGGTTCTCGATCTGGTCGGTGATTTTTCGCTTATCGGTCGTCGGGTTAAGGGGCATATTATTGCCGAACGGACTGGCCATAACTTCAACGTCAGGTTTGCCCGACTGCTGAATGAAAAATTTAATCAGTCTCTCACGAGAAAGGATTCAGATATGATGTACATTGAAGAAATCAAGAGCATTCTGCCGCATCGCTACCCGTTCCTGCTGGTCGACAGAATTCTTTCCATCGTTCCCGGTGAATCGATAATTGGTATCAAAAATGTTACCGCCAATGAAGAATTTTTTAACGGCCATTTTCCCGGCAAGCCGGTTATGCCAGGCGTACTGATGGTTGAAGCCATGGCTCAGGTAGCTGGCGTGCTTTTTCTCTCGCAGCCGGAACACAAAGGCAAAACACCTTTCTTTTGTGGTATAGATAATGTCAGGTTCCGTAGGCCGGTTGTTCCCGGAGACCGTATTGAATTTCATGCCAAAGTTCTCAAAGTGCGGGGCAATACCGGTAAGGTCGAAGCGGAAGCCAGAGTCGACGGCGAACTGGTTACCGGCGGCGAACTTATGTTTCAGCTCGTTTAACCGATAAAGAGCAAGGAGTAGACACATGTCTGTTCATCCAACCGCGATAATCGCCCCAGGGGCGAAGTTACACCCTTCAGTCAAAGTGGGCCCCTTTGCCGTAATCGGGCCGGATGTGGAAATCGGTGAAAACACCGATATTGGTGCCAGCTGCCATATTTATGGTCATACGACTATCGGGCGCGATAATGTTCTGCATCCCTCTGTGGTAATCGGTACTCCACCCCAGGATCTCAAATTCAAAGGCGAGAAAACCTTCGTTAAGATTGGTAATGGTAATCATTTCCGCGAATTTGTCACTATTCATCTGGCAGAAGGCGAAGGCAACTCGACAATCGTCGGCGACAACAACCTGCTGATGGCTTATGTGCATATTGCCCATAACTGCAAGGTTGGCAACAATATTATCATGTCGAACTGCACTACTCTTGCCGGCCATGTTGAAGTCGGTGACCGGGCAGTTCTCGGTGGTTTCACCGGTATTCATCAGTTCTGCAAAGTCGGCTGCATGGTCATGATCGGTGGCATGAGCAAAATCGTCAAAGATGTGCCGCCTTTTATCAAGATCGATGGCAACCCGGCGAGAGTGGTTGGCCTGAACTCTGTCGGTCTCAAGCGCAACAATGTGTCGCGCGAATCCATTGCCAACATTCGTGAGCTTTACAAGGTTTTCTTCCGTTCAGAAATGAACGTCTCGCAGGTCATGGAAAAGTGGTCAGAACTTGTCAAGGCCGATGATCCCCATGTTAACATGTTTCATGAGTTCGTTAAAAAAGCCAAGCGCGGTGTTTACAAGCGCACCCGCCGCGGCGGTGCCGGCGCCAGCGAAGAATAACGCTCAGGAATTACCAGAGGCGACTGTCATTGTGACAGTCGCCTCTGTTGTTTTAGGCTGCAATGCCACACAATTTCTGTGTTTTTGCATTTTCACAATCTGATAATTCTGCAATGGTATAATATCTGCCAGGAGAATCTGAATTGAGAGGGCTGCATAGTGTTAAAAAAGCTTATAAAGCGCTTTGTCGCAGTTTTTCTGCCCTTCAGGTGCCACACCTGTCATACAGCAACCGATTTCGGGGTGGTGCTCTGTGACTGCTGCCTGATAAAACTTCAGGGCTTGATAGGCTCACCACAGCGTGTCGAAGACGTGGTCTGCAGCTTTCCTGTTTATACTCTCAGCAGTTATGACAGTCTGATGAGCGACATCATTCGCGTCGTTAAATACCGGCCATCGCTGAAACTTCTTAAAATTCTGGCGCAGCAGTGCCAGAGCCGGGGAAGTCTTAAAACCCTTGTCGGCAGCGATGATATTCTGATTCCGGTGCCGATGCACTCAGACCGGCAGCTAAAGCGCGGTTTCAATCAGGCCGAATTTCTGGCCGAGAAGTTTGCGGTGGCGGCCGGTTGCCGGTTCAGCCCGGCTCTCGAGCGTATCAGGGCAACCCGACCACAGGCCGACTGTGACGAAAAAGACCGGCAGAATAATCTTGAGGGTGCTTTTGCTCTCGGCCGTGGCCTGATTAAAGAAATGTTCTCGGGCCGGCATCTGATTCTGGTCGATGACGTTGTCACAACGGGAAGCACCCTGCAGAAGTGCTGCGAAACTTTGCAGCCGCTCGGGCCGGCAAAAGTTTCTGCCCTGGCCGTATCACATTCTTTCAGACGAACAACATCTTAGTTTTTCATCAACATTGGCCATACAAAATCGCCGATTTCAAGGTTAGCCCGGGATTATATCACCCGGGAGAGAGGTTCACATTTGGGCCTTGCCGACGAAATCCCACTGATTACCAAGCCGCCTTATTTGAAAAATATGGGCTGGGAACTTGAACAGGACATGCTTTTTGGCCACGAATTTTCAGCTGTCACCCGCACTGATCAATGTGAAAATAAGTTGTTCCGGTTCTTAAAAGCTGCCGGTGTGGGTTTGACTTTGTGGCGGGCTCAGGTTAAAATATGCTGTAATTTAGCTAAATGAACCTGCCTGTTCGTCCGATATTCAACCTTGGAGGCGTCCTCCGCTAACGAGAGACACAACAGGGGGAAGACGTTCAGGGAGTCAGGAGGAACCATGAAGGTTTCCAATGTAAATGTAACTAGAATCTATCAGGACCAGGTAAAGAAGGCTCAGACCGCGAAGCCGGACGGTGAATTCAACAAGCTGATGCAGAATTCAACCGGCAAAGCCGACAGCGCGACTCGAACCTTCCATCCGCCGAGTGGCGTAAACCCGAACAACCCCGTGCTTTCAGGGGCTCCGGTTGCCGAGGCTGATCCGGTCGAAACCGTCAAGTTCGCAGCTGAAGTGGTTGCCAGTGAACCTGACGTCAGATCCGAAAAGGTTGACCGCATTAAGAGACTTTTCGACGCGGGGCAGTATAACGTTCCGGCTGAAAAAGTCGCCAATGCTCTCTATGCTTCAGGAGTCATCACCAGCTCCTGGGAAGGCTGACAACCTGGTTGAATCCCAAAGTTGAAGAACTGAAAGAAATACTTGGCGAAGAGCTGAGTATTTATCGAAAACTTCTGCAGCACGCCGGCGACAAGCGCAAGCTGCTGCTTGAAAAGTTCTCGACAGATCTTCAGACCATCGTTAATCAGGAAGAAATCCTGGTTCAGAGGTTGATTGAACTCGAACCCCGTCGTCGTGAATGTGTTGCGGCGATTGCCGGCACTGCCGATGCGAATCTCGACACCGCAGTCGAAAAGATTTCTGAGGCAGACGGCAAGTCGGATGTCTGGATGGTCGGCAGTCAGCTGCGCGATGTCGTTAATGAAATCAAAACCGTTAACGAAGAGAACCAGCGCCTGATCGAACAGGCTCTCGAATTGACACAATACTCGGTTAAGCTCATTACCAGAGCTCCGGCCGACGTAACTTATGGCCCGGCAGGCAAAAAGCCGGGGCAGAGGGTTGGGCCGGCACTGATCGACCGCAAGGCCTGAGAACCCTTTAAAACAGAAATCTTCTCGCAGGCGCGAAGCAGAAATGCCTCGGCTTGTGAGAAGATTTTTATTTGTACTAATGTAAACTCTCCAGATCGCCGATAGAGATTATAGGGAAAAATATATTTCCCCGATGGCAATAAAAAAAGGTGCCATGTAATAAGGAGGCCGGCGATGGCTGGAACATTTTTTGGCCTGCAGATTGGCAGAAGCGGTATCTATACGCAGCGCAAGGCGATGGAAACAACATCGCACAATATTGCCAACGCCAATACCGAGGGCTATTCAAGACAAAATGCGGTAATCGCGGCCAACAAGCCGTATATGATTACCAGCCTGCACACTCCGGTAGCAACGGCTCAGGTTGGCAGCGGGGCTTCAGTTACTCTGATTCAGCAGTTCCGTGACGAATTCATCGACGCCAAAATAACCAAAGAAACTTCGACCCTCGAATGGAAAACCGCTGCCGATGATCTTATGAAGCAGATCGAGGCGATCGTCAACGAGCCTGGAACTGCCACTATCCGCGATGAGCTCGATAAATACTGGGCTGCCTGGCAGGACCTTGCCAACGATGCTTCAAACAGTTCACTGCGTCGTAACCTGGTTGAACAGACTGAGTCTCTGGTCGGAATCTTCTCAGATATAGACAATCAGCTGCGCCGGCTGCAGGGCTCGCCGACCTGGTGTTCACAGGGCAGTATCGAGAACCAGATTCAGGATACGGTCAAGGAAATCAACAGTATTGCCACAACCATTGCCAGTCTGAACGAGCAGATCGGTCGTTCTGAAACCTCGGGTAATGTGGCCAATGATTTGCGTGACCAGCGCCAGAAAGCCCTCGAAGATCTCGCCGGACTGGTGAACGTGGATGCCTTCTACAACCAGAAGGGTGAGCTGACCGTTAACTGCGGGGCTCATACTCTGGTACAGCACAATATTTTCAGGGAACTCAACATCAGTGTTAAAGATGGCGAATCATTCAGTACTGTTTCCGGAAGTAACGGATACCCTGAATTCTCAGACAATGCTGACGTGGCCTCTGCGGTTATCACCCATACCGTCGATCAGCGCAATATCACCCTTACGGTTTCATCGGTTGCTCAGGCCCATTCACAGTATTCTTTCCTGACCTTTCACCCTCTGACCGGGCCTTTGTCTGACTTTGGCATAACCAGCGGCAGTTTCAATGTCAATGGCCGTGAATTCTTTCTTGATGCAGAAAATACGACTATGCGCGACCTGTCGCAGATGCTCGATTCTGCCAATCTGAACCTTCGGGCTTCGATCAATGAATCGGGTCAGCTGGTTCTCAATTCAAGTCAAACGGGCACTGATTACTCGATCAAAACTTCTGATGGCACAAGCAACCTTTTTACCGTTCTGAATCTTCAGACTGATAAAGAAGCCCGTGATGCCCGCTTCAGCTTTGGCGACCAGGAATTCGTTTCTTCGAAAAATGATGTGGCCGGGGCACTCGAGGGTGTCACCCTGCTGATTCGTGATACCGGTGTGGCAAATCTTGACCTCAGACCGGTGGTTACCAGCGGTAAGCTCAAGGGGCTTCTTCAGGTCAGAGACGGCGCTCTGCAGACAGCTATCAACGACCTTAACAAGCTGGCATATACAATTGCGGTCGAAACCAACCAGATTCACCGCAATGGTTATGGTCTTGACGGCGTTACCGGCCGTAATTTCTTTAAACCACTCGAATATGTCGATGTTGATAATCCCTATAAGAATGCGATTCAGAATCTTGCTCTCGAAGACCATATCAAGGCAGACCTGAACAGCATCGCAGCCGCCAGCGGCACCATCGAAAATGCCACCGACAGATTGAGAACTTTCAATGGCGTGGGTGACGGCGCCAACGCTATTGCCATTGCACAGTTGAAGCACAAGAACTTTTTTAACGACGGTCAGTCTTCTTTCAACGATTTCTACAACGAGATCGTTACCGAAGTTGCCTCGAAAAGCAAAAAGTTCGAAACCGAAAAGAACTACAGCAGCAGTCTGTTAACACAGCTGGATGCAAAAAGGGCGGAGCTCTCGGGCGTTTCTCTCGACGAGGAACTGGCAAATCTGATTCGCTTTCAGCACGCTTACAATGCGGCTGCCAAAGTGATCACCACGGTCGATGAGATGCTGGATAAGATAATCAACGGCATGATCTGATATTCGGTATGTGCAGTGATTCTGAGTTGTATGACAGTTGGAAGATGCAGCCACAGATGATCGTAGATGGCGCAGATTTATAAAGAAGAATTAATAAGGCATTGCAGGCCCGATAACAGATAGCGGGCGCAAAACAAGGAGACAGGCAAAATGCGGATAACGAATCAATGGATAGTAAATTCGTTTATTAACCAGGTTAATCGCAACAACACCGATCTGAGTGACATGCAGATCAAGGTGAGCTCTGGCAAAAAGTATATTCGTGCTTCAGAAAACCCTGTTGACAATGCTCTCGGCATGCAGAACAAGGTCGAGATAAATGAAAACAATCAGTTTATCCGCAATATCGATAATACCAAAGACTGGTATAACAACACCGATGGTGCTCTGACCACTATCGAAACCGCGATTCAGAGAGTGCGCGAGCTTGCGGTTCAGGGTGCCAACGACACTCTGGTGCAGCAGGACCGTGATGCCATAGCCAAAGAAATCGATGAACTGCTGCTGCACATGATCGATGTTGGCAATACCCAGATTGCCGGTGAATATATCTTTGCCGGCCACGACGTGAATACCCGCCCGTTTTCTGCAATTACCGGGCAGACCCCCGGTTACAACAAAGGCGTGGTGACATACTCTCTTGCTGAAAACCGCGGTGATGTCAACAAGAACAGCCCGCTCGACATCATGTTTGGTGGTGACGGCAAGCGAATTACCGCCGAAATCGAACGTGGTACAGTGATTGAAAAGAGCATTAACGGTCTTGAGCTGTTTTACGGCGGGGAGCCGATATCTCCGACTCCGACTTTTACCTATACTCTCCCTCCGCTCGAAAAAAGCCTGCCACTGTCGGCTCTCAATTCCGGCAGAGGCGTTCAGGAAGGAATCATAATTGTCACTGACCATGCCGGCGTCGATCACAAAATCGATCTGGGCGATGCGCACCGACTCGATGACGTAATCGGCATGATCAATGCCACCGGCTCATTCGAAGCCGGCCTTGAAGAGGTACCTTCTGATACGGCTGTGTCGCTGGGTATTTACCGTAACGCCGGCTACACAAATCTGCTGATGGGTCTTTCTGACCCGAAAATGCTTTCTGAATTCACCAATCTGTCTGACCTCAATGATGGTTTAGGACTCTCAGACGGTTATCTCAACATCAACACCCGCGATGGCCGCAATCATCGCGTCGATGTATCTGGTGCCAGCACTGTGGCTGATGTCATTGCCCGCATTAATTCAGTAGAGGGCGGTGCTGCCCTTTCCGCTAAATTCGATATGATCCACAAGCGCCTGGAAATAACCGATTTAACCGGTGGTCAGGGCGAATTTTCAATCACTTCGACACGCACGCAGCTTTACGTAAAAGACCTCCCGCCACATGTTGCTTCAGATCTTGGTTTGCTGCGTAATGTCGGTGCCGGCAACGAGATTTTTTCGACCTATGACCCCGAGATCGACTCACAGGCCTCACCATTGTCTTTTGCCAATGGTGGTAAGGGAATCGAGCGGGGCTATCTGACTATTACCGGCCATGATGGTGTTGCAACCGTGCCGCCAGTCGATCTGACCGCAGTTTCGACACCTCTCGACGTGGTTAATGCCATCAACGCCGCTACCGGTGGGCGACAGACCGCAACCTTCGATGCAACCAGCAAAAGAATTATGATTACCGACAATACGGTCGGTGCTGAAGATTTCAGAGTTGAAGAATATTTTGGTGGCGGACCGGTTGCGGTTCGCGACGTCACCACAGTAACTAAAAACCTTGGCCTGCTCAAAACCTCAAAGGGAAACACCATAGTTGGTGATTCGCTGGTTTCATCTGGCCCGCTGCTGACCGAAGCCAGCCTGCTTTCTGATATTCTGCCGCCACCCGAAAAGGGGTTCATGGTGCTGCGTGGTGCTGATAAACAGCCGGTTCAGGTTGACCTGACCGGTGCCAATACCATTCAGGATATTCTCGACGGCATCAACAACACCGGCAAGTTCAACGCGGTCTGGGAAAGCGCTGAGCAGCGTTTTGTCGTTTCCGACCCGATGGCGGTTGGCGGAAACTACGGTATTACCATAGAAGAAGTCACCAATACCGGTCGAGATCTTGGTTTTGTAGAAGGAACCAGCAATCACGTGCCGGGCATCATTACCGGTGCGCCGATCAAGGTTGCCGCTTTACCGACCATGGTTGGTTCGGTCGACCTCAACCCGAGAGTGACTAATGAAACCGAACTGCAGTCGCTCAATTCAACCAGAGCTTCAAACCCCGGCGTGAACCTTGGTTATATTCGCATTACCGACAAGGCCGGCCGCTTTGCTGCGATTGACCTGCGCGGCTCTCAGACTATCAAGGATGTTCTCGACAAGATCAATAACCCGGCTAATGGCATCTATGTCGAAGCTCGTCTGAATAAGGACGGCAACGGCATCGAGATTGTCGACAAGAACCACGGGGCCAGCGGTAAGCTCGAAATTATCGACGTTGACAGCACTTCGGCCTTCGATCTTGGCATTTCCGGGCGCACTGTCGATCATGTGCTGACCGGCAAAGATCTTGATCCGGCATTGACGATGAATACTGCCGTTACTTCGCTTGGCAATGGCGCTATTCCGATGGGTAAGGTTTATGTGCAGAGCGGTGGCTTCTCTGGTGAGATCGATCTCACCGGTGCCAGAACCGTCGGCGATATCATCGACAAGCTTTCTAATACCGATGCAAACTTCAACCTCCAGGCCTGGATCTCTGAAGACGGCAAGCGCCTCAACCTCACCAACACCAAAGGCGAAGCCTATATCAAGGTTCGTGATGTAAGTGGCCAGAGCAGTGGCACTGCTTCTGGTCTTGGGCTGGGGAACACACCCTCTGTTTTTACCACCCTGATCGACCTGCGCGATAATCTGCTGCGCAACGATTCCAAGGCTATTTCTGAGGTCAGTATTGCAAAGATCGACGAAGACCTCAAAAGGGTTCTGAATCTTCACGCAGAGGTAGGCAGCAAGACAAATCGCGTCGATGCTGCAAGAGAAAAACAGGAAAATATTAATTTAAACCTAAAGAAAATGCTCTCGTCTGTCGAGAATATAGATATGGCAGAAGCTATTATCAGGATGACGGAACTCGAGACTGCCTACCAGGCCGCTCTTCAAACTGGAGCAAAGGTGTTGCAGACAACTTTGATGGATTTTCTCAGATAAGTGAAGGAACGACGCAAGGTATGAAGATTTCCACTTCGAGATTTGGAAAAATTGACATTTGCAAAGATGAGATCATCACCTTTGAGGAAGGCCTGCTCGGATTTGGGGACTACCATAAATATGTGATTCTCAACACCGAGGACGGCAGTCCGTTTCGCTGGCTTCAGTGTGTAGATGATGGCAATCTTGCATTTGTCATCATCGAGCCATTGAGTTTCATGTTCGAGTATGACGTGGAAATCACTGACTCAGACCAGGAATTTGTCGGCCTGACCAGGGCCGAAGATGTAGTTCTGTATGTAATTGTGTCGATTCCGGCCAATCCAAGCGATATGACTGCAAACCTGCAGGGACCGCTGGTGATAAATGCCGCGAACCGCAAGGGCAGACAGATCATTTCGAGTAACAGCCGCCATTCGGTCAAGGTGCGCATCCTCGACGAGATGGAAAAGCGTGCTGCCAAACTGAAAGAGGTCAATGACTCTCTCACCCCCGATAAAAAGGAGGGCGAGAGCTGATGCTGGTACTTACCCGCAAGATTAACGAAAAGATCATCATTGGTGATGATGTCGAGATTGTTCTCGTGGATATTGGCAAAGATCAGGTGAAAATCGGTATCAATGCCCCCAGATCGGTGAAAGTTCATCGCTGGGAAGTTTACGAAGAAATTCAGAAAGAAAACCGCGAAGCCGCCAAGATCACGTCTCTTGATCCGCTCAAGAGCCTTCCGGTGGATATTCTGAATAAATTCGGAAAAAAAGAAAATAAAGCAAAAAAGTAAGAAAACACGAGAAAAGTGGAGAATAAGGAATTAAATTGGCTTAAATCGTCTTAATCTGGATTAATGTTCCATAACTCCGGATTCCGATGATATGTGTAGATGGGGAAAAAAGAAGCTTCGAAGCTAAAACGGATTGAACCCCCTAAAGTCATGGAGGCAAACCTATGGCCCTGCGTATTAACACAAATGTTACTGCTCTGAACGCTCACAGTAACCTGGTAAAGAATGACACCAGGTTATCGAGTTCAATCGAGCGCCTTTCATCAGGCTTGAGAATCAACCGCGCGTCAGATGACGCAGCTGGCTTGACTATCTCTGAAAAGCTCCGCACTCAGGTGCGTGGTATCAACCGGGCCATCATGAATGTCCAGGATGGTATCAGCCTTATTCAGACAGCCGAAGGCGCATTGAACGAAACACACAGCATGCTGCAGCGCATGCGTGAGCTGGCCCTTCAGTCAGGGAACGACACTCTCACCAGCACCGACCGTCTCGAAATTCAGAAGGAAATTGCACAGCTCAAAGAAGATATCAACCGCATTTCCTACGGTACTGAATTCAACACCCGCAAGCTGCTTGACGGTTCTGGAACAGCCGTCATTTCAACCAGCGACCCGAAGAACCTTGACGGTGTAGTCACCGGTGAAATCCTTACATTTTCAGACTTTTCTGTAGTTGTATGGCCGAAGTCCGAGTATATCCCCGGCATCGGTTACAAAACCTATTCTGGTACAGCCGAACAGCAGCGCTCTGCCATTTTCGTCAAAACTGACGGCAGCGTTGCTTCATCCTCTACTACCCTGCAGTCATTGGCAAATATGGTCGACAAGAATGGTCATTTCATTCTCGACCTGCCGCAGACCCTTTATCTCCAGGGCGACAACAGCCAGGGTGAAATCGTGGTCAGCAAAGATCTGACCCTTGGTCAGTTGACCGAACGCATTCAGGCTTCGATGACCGAAGACCAGCTTGGCGACGGTCTGCACTTCGATGGTTCGAAAGCCCTTTTCATGACCTACGGCGAAAGCAATGGTCAGATTCAGGTAACCTCCGGCCGCAACGGTGAACTTGGCCGCATCAACTTTACCGGCGAAGAAAGTCTGGTTAAAGCCCTCGGTTTCCAGACCGTAATTCCTGCCGAAGACCCGGTTTACTCGATTGCAGTCACCAATCTCGGCGAGCCGTTTGGCGAACGCAAGACCTTGACCACTCAGATTGCCGGTCACCGCGCCATGGGCCTTATCGAAGGTATCGACCTGATGTTCGAACCCCCGATGGCAGCCTATGCTCAGACCACTTCGGCTCAGCTCGGTATTTCACTGCCGACAGCCGTAACCTTCGACGTTAATGACTCGGTAAGTGCCAATGGCACTGCGGCGGTTAACATCACTATTGCCAGCGGGAACTGGAGCATGTCTCAGGTCGTTTCGATCATGAATGAACAGCTTGCTGCCGTTTCAAGCATGGTTACCGCCAGACTCAACGATTCTTACGCTATCGAACTCACCACCAAGAATACCGGTTCGGCCGCTTATGTCGAAATTACCAACGCTTCAACCAACCCGCTTGGTATTGCCAACGGCCGCTACAGCGGAACCGGTGGTAACCCCGGTCTGGCAACCGGCTACGATATTATCGACTCTTACGACTTCTCACAGGCCGGCACCACCATGCAGTTCTCGATCGTTGACGGTCACTCGACCACTGCGAGTGGAACTATCGTCAATCTTACCGGCAACTACACCGCCGGCGGTCTGAATTCTCTTGTAGACGCCATTAACATGCAGATCGGTGTGAATGGTCTTCTGGTCGTGGCTGAGAACAAGAATGGCACTCTGGCTTTCAGATCTCTTGAAACCGGTGTTCAGTCTAACTTCAGCATCAACGACACCGGCGCTGGTGGTCAGGGAATCGCTACCGGCCTCAAAATGCATGAACAGACTACAATTACCGGTTTCGACGGTAATAAGGCAGTGCAGAACTTCGCCTATGACCAGGCTTCTACCCAGTATGGTTATGTGGTAATCGAACAGAGCGCATCGGCCGGTGTCGACAACCTGTCGTTCTATGTCGCCGACCTCGACGGTAACGGTATGAGTATCGTTTTCCCGGCACAGACCGCCGGTGCTTCCTTCCGCACCATTACCTCGATTGCCAACCTCATTAACGAGCAGGCCACTATCAATGGTGTTCAGGTCGCCGCTGAAATCTTTACCGGTAACCAGACTCTCAAGATCTTCTCGACAATACCCGGCAAAGAAGGCAAGGTGGTCTTTGCCGAATGGGGCAGCCCCGATTCGTTGAACACGCTGAAGTCGATGTTCAATATCGACCCGGTGGCTTATCAGAACGGCGTTGGTAACTATGCCTACACGATGCATGTTAAAGACACTGCCGTTCAGTTCCAGATTGGCCCGAACCAGGGTCATACTGCAAAAGCCAATATTATCAGAACCGACGTTAAGGCCCTGGGCATCGAAGATCTCGATCTGACAACCGTTAAGTCAGCCGAAATCGCCATCGGTCTGATCGACAAGGCTCTACAGCGAATCTCTTCTGAACGCGCCAAACTCGGTGCTATCGAAAACCGCATGACCTACACCAACAACAGCCTGCGTGTAGCTCTGCAGAACATGACTGCTTCTGAATCTCGCATCAGAGACGTTGATATGGCTGCTGAAGTCATTGAAATGACCCAGTCGCAGATTCTGCAGCAGGCCAGCAATGCAATGGTCGGCCAGGCCAACGTATCTGCTCAGTCGGTTCTCGACCTTCTCAGGTAATTCAACTTCTCTCTCTTCCCTTAATACATAGGTTTGCAATGGGCCGCCCACTGGGCGGCCTTTTTTTTTGCCCTTAGTTTTACTTGGTTTCGAAAAGTTTCGAATAAATGTTGCGCAACTTTCGTCTGGCGGAACGGAGAAATGGCTGCATATTTGGCTAAAAGCTTTATTGATGGCCTGTCTAGAAGTTGGCACCATTGTTGCTGTATTTGTGCCAGATTTAACAAAGCTGGAGGTTATTTAATCATGAGTAACAATGTTGAGAAACTTAATTCACAGAACTTTTCTGAATTTACCGGTTCGGGCAAGGTCCTGGTAGATTTCTGGGCCCCATGGTGTGGCCCGTGCCAGATGCAGCTGCCGATTCTCGATGCAGTTGCTAAAAAAGTGGGCAGTCAGGCCAGGGTTGGTAAGCTGAATGTCGAAGAAAGTCCTGATATAGCGTCAAAATTCAGTATTTTCAGTATTCCCACCCTGATTGTGTTTAAAAATGGTCAGCCCGAAAAGGTTTTTCAGGGCGTGCAGAGTGAAGATACGCTTGTAAAAGCCTTAGCCTGAAGGAGATAATCATGAAAATACTCATAGTTGGTGGGGTAGCCGGTGGTGCCAGTGCTGCTGCCAGAGCCCGCAGGCTTGACGAAAAGGCTGAAATTATACTGTTTGAGCGTGGCGAGCATATTTCTTTCGCCAACTGTGGTTTGCCTTATCATATCGGCGACATAATTGAAGAGCGTGACAAACTTCTGGTTACGACACCTGAGATAATGAACGAAAAGTTCGCGATTGACGTCAGAGTGCGCAATGAAGTTCTCAGCATCGATCGAAGTAAAAAGACCGTTCGGGTTCGTAATCTGTCGACTGGAGAGGAATATTCCGAGTCGTATGACTATCTGATTCTCAGCCCGGGAGCATCGGCGGTAAGGCCACCAATCAATGGTATTGACCTTCCCGGAATCTATACTCTTCGCAATCTTGAAGATACTGACCGGATAAAAGCCGCCATTTCAGGCAAAAAGTCTGCAGTGGTTGTTGGCGGCGGTTATATCGGCCTTGAAATGGCCGAGTCGCTTAGGCACGCGGGCATGAATGTAACTCTGGTTGAACTGGCAGAGCAGGTTATGGGGCCGGCTGACCCGGAAATGGCAGCAATGCTGCACACTGAAATTCGCATGAGCGGCGTTGACCTCAAACTGGGGCAATCAGTAACCAGTTTTGAAAAGGCCGAGCATCAGTTGCGGGTTATCCTCAGTTCGGGCAGCAAGGTTTCTGCAGATGTTGTAATTATGGCCATCGGCGTCAGGCCAGAAAATAAGCTCGCCAAGGAAGCTGGAATCGAACTTGGAGTGACTGGTGGCATCAAAGTTGATCGTCATATGCGCACCAGCGACAAGGCTGTTTATGCGGTTGGTGATGCGGTCGAAGTAACCGATCTGATGACCGGCAAGCCGGCTCTGATACCCCTTGCGGGTCCGGCAAACCGCCAGGGGCGTATTGCGGTCGACAATATCTTCGGTCTTGAACGCGAATACCGCGATACCCAGGGCTCAGCCGTATGCAAGGTTTTTGATCTCACCTTTGCAATGACCGGGTTGAGTGAAAAACAGGCGAAAAAGCATGCAATAAGATATGACAAGGTTTATGTACACCCTTCGAATCACGCCTCTTATTACCCCGGAGCGACATCGATAAGTATGAAGATGATTTACGACCCGGACACCGGCCGGGTGCTCGGTGCTCAGGCTGTTGGCATGGACGGGGTCGAAAAGCGTATAGACGTTATGGCGGTAGCTATACGCGCCGGCATGAATGTTTACGATCTCGAAGAAATGGAACTCTGTTATGCTCCGCCCTATGGTTCTGCCAAAGATCCGGTTAACTACGCCGGCTTCGTTGCTGCAAATATTTTGCGCGGCCACGCCAGCCACTTTCATGTGAATGAAATTGCCGGTTTGCGTGCAGATCAGAAACTGCTCGACGTAAGAACCCGCGAAGAGGTTCTTGCCGGCGCGATCCCTGGCTCGATCAATATCCCGCTGCAGGAAATCCGCGCCAGGCTCGCTGAACTCGATCCGCAAAAGGAATACATGATTTATTGCCAGGCGGGCCTGCGAGGTTATCTTGCCTATCGCATTCTGACTCAGCGCGGTTTTAAAGCCAGTAATCTCGATGGTGGCTACAAAACCTACTGCATGGTCAGCCAGAATGCCTCCTATGACAAAGCAGAAACGACTGACGACGCAGGTGGTGAAGGCGAAGTCCACAAGGAAGGATCTGAAATTGCAGCTTTGAGTATAGTTAAAAAACTCGATGTTTGCGGTCTGCAGTGCCCGGGCCCGATATCGCAGCTGCGTA
>DAOQWI010000007.1:0-47830 GCA_035342015.1 Candidatus Ozemibacteraceae bacterium
CAAAAAGGCGCTGTTCGTCAATCGGCCGGCGATAGGCCAGACAAAGCCTGAACATGTCGCAATACATGGTCAGACGATAGATGTTCCAGACCTCGTCTCTGCGGGCGGCAATCTGCGGCGTTTCGATAAAATCGGCAAAAGCCTGGTGCGGACCATATTCAGAAACCATAAGCAGCAGCAGACGCTGCGCTTTCGCCTTCATGACAAAGTCATCGCTTTTTAAAGCGGCTTTGAAGAAATCTGACCAGTCCTTAAAGCCGTCCCCAAATCTTTTAAAGAACGCCCGCGCCACAGGCTTGCCATCTGACAGCTCAGGAAATTCAGTCTGACTGAGACTTTTCAGCCATTGACAACGTTTAACCATGCCGTTTTCAAGAGTTTCTTCGTCTTTTCTGTTCAACATGAAAGGCGGCCGGTAAAGTTCGCCGGTAAAGAAATCGCGCAGCGGCGTCTCACGTATTTTCTCCATTGTGAAAAGCTTCAGCCAGCGAGACACTTCCGGGTCGAGTTTACCGTCATTAAGAGAATCGGGCCATTCTGTGATCAGGTCGACAAAATATTCTCCAACAGCCATGGCCCGCATCTGCCTGCGGTGAGCAGCATAAGCCGAATCCTGTTCCTGGCGACCTCCCGAAGGCGGGGTGCCGGTGTTTCCAAGCAGGCTCCAGGCCGACTGCGGGCTGAGGTGCACTGATAATATTTTATGCAGCTGCGTTCTGACTGCAGAAGTTGCACTGTAGCTCCTGCAACAGTCGACCTGCTGCAGAAACTTGGTCACATTCATTTTAATACGCGGATAATCTTTTTCGGTGAGCAATTCGACCCGGTTTTCAACGTTCATGCCGCCGCCCGAAGCAACCCGGGTCTCAGTGAAGTTGAAAAAGCAGCGTTTTTCGCCTGAAAAGCCGATTTTCATGCCCGCTATCGCCTGCGAAAAAATATCAGGGTCGTTGAAACGCGCACCAAAAACCAGCAGCAGACCATAATGGAACTCGCTGTATATTTTTTCGTCTCTGATGACCGAAAGCAGGCGCCCCTTTTCGACTTCGCTTATCGAAGGTTTGAGCAGAGCTGCCAGCTCCGGGCGTTCGCGGCAGAACTCAAAGAGGCAATCGACAAGTAGTTCGATATTGCCTTTGAGAACGGCTAAATTCATCATTGACGCCAATGCTGAAGCGCGCATGCGCATGCGTCTGGCCAGTTCGGAACGTTGCTCCCAGAGGTCGGCACGGGTCGGGTTCGAATTGAGCAGTCGGTCAACGTCGAGCAACTGCAGCTTCAGGGCTGCTATCTCTGAATCGCCAAGCTGGGGAACATTTTCAAGATTCAGCCGGGTGTGATTACGACTCGGGCCGGCGGCGCCGGTAACGCCCTCGAGAACTTCGCCGCCCTCTTTCTGGGCTTTGAGCCGCTCGAAAGGCTGCGGATTCACCTCAATCTCAATCAGCTGCTTTTTTTTTTTGAGTTCCTTGAACTCGAATTTCCAGCCCGGTTGAATTGTCTCGGCCCGCCCTGCGGCCCGCTCTATCTCAAGTGCGACAAAATCCTCGACGGTCAGCATGTCCTTTTCTGCCAGCAGTGTGCTCTCGATGACACCCGCATCTTTCTCAAAACAGAGGTAATCATGCAACGGCGCCCCGAAAAAAGTATGCAGACGTTCAGATGAAAGGCGCGGTGTCAGCAGATGCCCGAGCGGCACCATCACCCGCTCTTCGACCTCGGCAAAGGCAGGGAAAGCATCTGAGAGAATACTGGCAATCGCACGGTCGGCACGCTGATCACGGGCCATGATGAACATGCGCCCGTCGGCACAGTTCCAGCTGCGGTAATTGCGAAACTGTTCGAGCGACTCATTCGCCAGAATCGCCTTGAGCCGGTTAAGATCATCGATTTTCCAGAAAACCGGCAGCTGATGGCGGTCAGTTTTGCGCAGGCCCGGTTTGATAACGATTTCGGCATCAGTATTCTTCTGCGGAATATCGATACGACCGGTCTCGATTTTGATAATGCTGTCACCCTTTTTCCAGGCTGGCTTAAGACTGAGCAACCGCCCGTCTTTCTGAATGACGAGAATGCCGCCGTCGACGATCTTGAACTGGTTGAAACATTCGGCACCAGAAATGTCGTGAATGCGCCAGCCGGCTTCCATGTAAATGCCCGAATGGCCGGGCAGCAGGTTGAACCAGGTAAAACCGCTCTGATCGAGGGTATTGAAAACCCACAGCGACGGATTGTTGATTTTTAAAAGAAAATATTCGCGGCCGCCAGTTTCGAGAACCGCAAATTCATATTGCCCCTGCTGCAGAACGAAATGCTTTTTAACGGCAGCGAAAAAGGTTTCGCGGTCAGAAGTCAGCAGAATGACCTCATCGGTTACCTGCCGGGTCGGTTCTTGCCTGATGACGGCTTTGCGAAACAGGTCGAGCCAGGATATCTCGCGCAGTTTGCTGCCTGGCTTGCCTTCTTCCCAGACTTTTTCGGGGGCTTCGATCGAACCGCTGATCATGTTGCCGAGGCGCCCGATCAGGCCCTGATCACCAGGAACCTGCCACCAGATTGTCCAGGGCGGGTCCTGTTCCTGCACGAACTGGCCCTTCAGCTGACCGCTGCTCGAAAAATAACGCACCGTCAGCAGGTCTGCCGGCGTGCGCATTTTCAGATAGCGTTCAGTTTTGCTCATTTCTGCAGGCTCTCAGGTGAAAAGATTGCTTCGACTTCTTCGCGCTGCAGCGTCCGCTGCTTCTGTAATTTTACTACCAGTTCAGTGAGTTTGCCACGATTCTTTTCGATGAAGTTGCAGACGTCTTTATAAACCTCGTCGATGATCCGGTTGATCTGCGGTGACAGTTGCGGCAGATAATACGGGTCGGGCCGGTTGTTCTGGAAAGTGAATTCGCGCGGGGTTCCGGCCATGCCGTAGACGGTTGCCATGTCGGTGGCAATGGCGGTTGCCTTGCGCAGGTCCTGTGAGGCACCGGTCGAAACTTCGCCGAATATCAGGCGTTCTGCGGCATAACCGCCGAGCGAAATGCCGATCTCGCTGCGCAGGCGCCCTTCGGTATAAAAGTATGGCCGTCGCGTAACCGATTCGACGAAACCGAGGGCATCGCTGCCACCGGTTTCGAGGGTGATACGGGTTATTTCACTCTGACGCCCGTAAAGAAAGAACATCAGGGCATGCCCGGCCTCGTGTGTGGCGACTACTTTTTCTTCGTTGTCAGACAGCTGCGCCTTTTCTACCAGGCTGTTCAACCAGGCCTGCATCGTTTCTTCATCAGCAGTATCTTTCTGGTGATTGATCAGATAGCGCTTCAGCCCCTTGATCAGAGCACTGAGATGGTCGCCGGTGTGCGGGGTGCCAAGGTCGGTCGAGCGGCCGGTCCAGCCGGCGAGGCGATCAACCTGGGCATCAGTCATGCCGGTTTCGAACTTTTTGTTGTAAAGAGCAAGAATGGCACGACGGTCTTCCCATTCGGGGTATGGAATCTCTATCTGGTATTCGAAGCGGCCAGGGCGAAGAAACGCCGGGTCAAGGCTGTCGACGAAGTTTGTGGTACCGATGATCAGCACCATCTGTTCCTTGCGAAAGCCGTCCATTTCGGTGAGAAGCTGATTGACCATCGAATGCGCCGCCTGCGAGCCACCGTCAGAAGCGTTGGCACTGCGGGCCTGAGCAATCGAATCAAGTTCATCGAAAACGATTACCGACGGAGCGGTAGCTCTGGCTCTGGCAAACAGGCGGCGAATATTGGCTTCGCCCTCGCCTACCCATTTTGATTTCAGTTCCGGGCCGCTGACGATATAGATTGCCGCATTCAACGCTTCGGCGATGCCTTTGGCGAAAAGAGTTTTACCGGTGCCGGGCGGGCCATGAAAAATCAGACCACGCGGAATGATCGATTCTATTTTGCGAATGGCGTTCTCATCGGTCATCGCGGCGGTAGCCTGCAACAGATTGAGCACATTCTCGCGAATCTGCTTTTTAACTTTGTCGTAACCGGCAATGTCGCGGCTCAACTCGATTTCTGAGAGAGAGACGCCGCCACAGGCGGTATAATCGCGAAGTTCGCGCATATAGTTCGGCAGCATGTCTTTTACGGTCGGGTCATAATCGGCCTTGCGCGAAAAGATACCCATGATCTCGCGAAATTTAACCGGATTCAGACCTGATACGAATTTAAACATACCCATCAGGTTGATTTTGTCGACAGCAAATTTGCGCGCCTCGATTTCGGTAACCAGGCTTGCAATGCGATTACGAGCGATGCCGAGCATTTCACAGCGGGCCGGAAAAGCCTGAGAAATCAGCTCAGGCAGTGTAAAATCAGGGTCTTCGAAGGCCACCAGGTTCAGCATCGGGTTTTCGTGAATGGTGGTCATGATTTCGCGGGCTTCCATGGTCAGGCCGCCCGGCAGCATCGAGGTGATGATATCGAGATACGGCAGAAAGAAAACCTTATTGGGTTCGGTATTATTCACCAGATCGCGCAGCTGCGCTACGATGCGGCTGAGACGAGTGCCAGGGCCCTGCTGATTTTCGGCGGTTTCGCGGCCGTCGATAATGCCGATACTCTTGCCATCGGCCGCCAGACGGCGTTTAAGAATCGTCTGCAGATACGGAATTATCTGCTTTTCGCAGCGTATCAATACCGAAACATCTTCTTTCAGGCGGGCGCAGACGAAGCGCAGCTGGTCCTGATAGCACTGTTCGACGGCATCGAACGGTGAAAGTTTGCGCGGCAGCTCATTGAGCATGACTTCAAGCATTATCCATCTCCATCAGGGCGATTTATTTGTCAATATACACAATTTCGCCGCCCGGCGCAAAACTCAGCTGCCGCGGGGTGCGGCGAAGCGGGCAAGCAACAGACCGAGCTCGAAAAGCAGCCAGGTCGGAATACCCATCAACAGCTGACTGACTGCGTCTGGTGGCGTAAGAATGGCTGAAAGAATAAAAATCACAACGATAATGACCGCGCGCAGCGATGCCAGCTTTTCATAACTGACGATACCGGTTCGAATCAGAATGAAAACTGCGGCCGGGCATTGAAACATGGCACCGAAGCTGATGGCGAGAAGGCCGGTAAGATTGACGAACTGCTCAAAACCGATCGACGGTTCGAGCCAGGCGCTTTGAAACCCGGCAGAGAAGCTCATAACCAACGGCAGAATCAGTATCATCGCGAAGGCGCCGCCGACAATGAACAGCAGGCAGCTGGCCAGCAGCAGCCCGCCAGCGAGACGCCTTTCCCTGAGGTAAAGGCCGGGAGCGACGAAACCCCAGACCTGTTTGAGAATATAGGGTGCCGCGACGATAATCGCCAGGTACATCGCCATTTTCAGCTGCACCAGCAGAGGTTCTACCGGCGAGAAGTAGCGCAGCTTGAGACCGGGCGGGCAGAATCTGCCGACAAGCAGTGCTGTCAGATCGTCAGAAAAATAGAAAGCCAGCGGAAAAAGCACAACAACGCTGATCAGCGACCTGATGATCGCCCAGCGCAGTTCTTCGAGATGCTCGACGAACGAGCCGTCTTTGTGTTCACCCTGCAGCATCAGCAACACCTGACCGAGAATCATTACATAAGCACATATATATTCTGCAGCTTCGGCCTATCAGCCGGGTTGCTTTTTCTACAGCGATTCGCTTCGCTCACAAGCTTCCGAAAAAGCAATCCCGTCTTCTCGCCTTCGCAATTCTTAATCGACGGGGATAAAGCAAAGAAACTTCAAATGTGTTTTGTGCATGCTTGATGATAACAGAGAGGCGGCGAATGAAAAACATCTTTCGTTTGACTAACGTCGCCGGTGGAATATATCATTTACTGTGTAAGGTCTTTTGCTGCGCCTTTTTTCCCTTCTGCTGACACAGCGAATATTACGGGGAGGCACCATGGACAGAAGAAAATTTATCGCTCTCTTGTCGACGATAGCGGCTTCATACAACCTGAAGTTTCCTCTGGCACTTGCCGCCGAAGAACCGGTTGCAGCAGCTGCTGCAACCACTGGCGGGTTCCCTGATCTTATCGGCGTCGCTGGCGGCACTCCGGCAGCAATGTTTGACCGGGCGATTGCAGCAGCCGGTGGTATCGAGCGTTTTGTAAAACAGGGGCAGAAGGTTCTTGTCAAGCCGAACATCGGCTGGGACAAAAAACCCGAAGAAGGTGCCAACACTTCGCCTGAGCTGGTGAAGCGGATTGTCGAGCTTTGTCTCAAAGCCGGCGCGTCAGAAGTCAGGGTTTTTGACAACACCTGCAACCACTGGCAGGCCTGCTATGGCAACAGCGGCATCGAGACTGCAGTCAAAGAGGCCGGTGGCAAAATGCTGATGGCGCACGAAGAGAGCTATTTCACTCCGCTTGATGTGCCGGCCGGCAAGGTTCTCAAAAAAACAGCTGTGCATCAGGCCTGGCTCGACAGTGATGTGATCATCAATGTTCCTATTTTGAAGCATCACGGTGGCGCAAGAATGACCGCCGCCATGAAGAATCTTATGGGTGTCATTTTCGACCGACGCTACTATCACAGCAACGACCTGCACCAGTGCATCGCCGATTTCACCACAATTGCGAAAAAGCCGACCCTTAACGTCATTGACGCCTATAATGTCATGATGCGTAACGGACCGCGCGGTGTGTCGACCGATGATCTGGTCACCCGCAAAATGCTGCTGCTGTCGACCGACATGGTTGCCATAGACGCAGCTGCCGCCAGAATTCTCGAAGTCGACCAGCAGGAAGTGGCTTATATAGCCAAAGCGGCTGAGCATGGCACTGGCATCAACACGCTCGACAAACTGCGTATCGAGCGTCTGACCTTGTAAACCGGGTTAACTGAAATGCCTTATTTAAAAAGAGCCCGCCAGTTTCTGGCGCTGGCGGTGTTTGTTGCTTTCGTTCTGATTTTTGTCAGGTTCGACAGTTTTGGCAGCATGCTGGCGGCGGTCGGGCTACCACAATTCGCACCGGCACTTACCGGGCCTTTCATGTGGTCGTCTGTCGCCGTAATTGTCGGGGTTTTGCTGTTGACGGCGATATTCGGCAGGGTTTACTGCTCGATCATCTGTCCGCTCGGCCTGATCCAGGATCTGATGCTGCGTCTGCGCCGGCTGATCGACAGATCAGGCTACCGCACTCTGCCGTCTCTCGCCTGGTTGCATGCGATCATTGCCGCCCTGGTTGGCGGCACCTGGCTGGCCGGGTATATGCTGCCGACCGCTTTATTAGAGCCTTTCGCCGCCGGCGGGCGCATTCTGGCCGGCATTTTTCAGCCGTTTGCGGCGTTTCTCTTCAAATATAAAAGTTCATTTTTCGGCGACAGTGTCAACTGGCTGGGCATGGCTTCTTTCAAGCCATTCGATGCAACCGGCACCGCAATAGTAGCGGGCATGGCCCTGCTGCTGTTCTTTCTGTGCTTTCGCTGGGGGCGCGTCTACTGCAATTCGCTCTGCCCCGTCGGGGCGGTATTGCGTCTGGTTGCCGGTCACTCAATGGTAAAGGTCGTCATTGACCCCGAAAAGTGCGTCAGTTGTGGGGTCTGTGCGAAAACCTGCAAAGCCGGCTGCATCGATGCCGCCACAAAGACGATCGATAACTCTCGCTGTATCGCCTGTTTCAACTGCCTCGACACCTGTCGGCTCAACGGCCTCGTTCTTAAAACCGCCGGCAACAGCAGTGCTTCTATTGCTGCAAACTTTTCAGACACATCAGATGCTGCCCCGGTGTCTGTCATACCAGCCTCCAGTGGCCGCCGGGCTTTTGTCGGCGGTCTGGCAGCGGCTGCCGCCGGGTATTTTCTGCCGGTCAGATTCCAGTCGGCAGCAGCTGCAGATACGATTCTGCCACCAGGCGCCGGTAATCACAAAGATTTCAGCAGTCGCTGCATTTCGTGTCACCTCTGTGTCGCCGCCTGCCCTTCATCGGTTATCAGGCCATCTTCACCCGGCACCGGGCTACGCAGTCTGCAGCAGCCATCACTGGTTTTCGATCTCGGCATGTGCGAGCAGAACTGTAATCTCTGTTCGCAGATCTGCCCGGTAATGGCCATCAAGCCAATAATGGCCGAACACAAAAAATTTCTCAAAATTGGTGAAGTGGTTTATAAGCAGAATCTCTGCGTCGTCGAAACCAACGGTACCGACTGCGGCGCCTGCGCTGAACACTGCCCGACCCAGGCGGTGCGCATGGTGCCTTACCGCAACAATCTGATGATCCCGCAGACCGACCCGTCGATATGCATCGGCTGCGGCAGTTGCGAACACATCTGCCCGGTAAGGCCAGATAAAGCCATTGTCGTCAAAGCAGTGGCAGAGCAGACGACAATCACTCTGCCAGAGCAGGAAAAACTCGCCCCCAAAGCCGAAAACGAATTTCCCTTCTGATTTAATAAGACAACAATAAGGAGACAAGTATGAAAAGATCTTTGAGTATTTTTCTCGCCCTTCTGGTAACCCTGGGTGCAGCTGATGCCGTCACGGCAAAACCCGGAAAAAAGAAGGCCGGCAACCCGGCTTACCGGCAGCAGAATCCTCAATATTACCGTGAGACCGGCAGTGAAAAAGAGCCCTGGCTGAAGGTACAGATTTCGATACCAGAAAAGGGCATTCTGCTTCGCCATGCCGATAACATCATCGCCCTGCCGCCGGCACAGCCGCCGACCGACCAGAGACTTCCTCCCGGTCTGGCAAAGAATGTTGCCCGCGGCAAGCGCCTGCCACCCGGCTGGCAAAAGAAACTCGCCAGAGGCAGAGTATTTCCTGACAATCTTTATCAGCAGGCGACACCGCTGCCGCCTTACATTCTCTATGAACTGCCGCCGCAGCCGGAAGGCACAATTCTGGTCGCTATCGGCGGAAAAGTTGTCAGGCTGCTTGAAGCAACGAAAACCATCGCCGATATTTTCGACCTGAAACTCTGAAACCAGCGGCAAAAGAATTCTAACAGGCGTAACAGCCGGGGGAAGACGCAAACCAGCCCCCGGCTTATTTTTTTCCGACATTTTTTTCTGGAATTCCGGGAATTTTTTCTGTATGCTTGCAGGCGCTCCGGCTGCACTCAGTCAGGAGTAAATTCAGAGTTTTAGAGAGATTGCATGCAAAGTTCAGAAACACAAAGAGATCAATGGGGTTCAAAGCTTGGGTTTATCATGGCAGCGGCCGGTTCGGCTGTAGGTCTTGGCAACCTCTGGAAGTTTCCTTTTCTGGCCGGGCAGAACGGCGGCGGCGCTTTCGTTCTCGTCTATCTGGTAATTCTGTTCGTCGTCGGTTTTACGCTGATGATGGCAGAAATCGCAGTCGGCCGTTACGCTCAGTTGAATGCGATCGGCGCTTACCGCAAAATCAAAGCGAACTGGGGTTGGGTCGGCAGCCTGGGTGTGCTCGCCGGGTTTCTGATTCTGTCTTTCTACAGCGTTGTTGGCGGCTGGATCATCAGTTATCTGGTCAAAGCAGCGTCAGGCAGCTTCAACACCGCTGATGTAACTGTACTTGGCGGCATGTTCAACGAATTTATTTCATCTGCCGGTATGCCAATCTTCTATCATGCGATTTTTATGCTGATTACCCTCGGAATCGTAATTGGCGGTATTCAGAATGGCATCGAAAAATACTCAAAAATCATGATGCCCTCACTCTTCGTTATACTGGCACTGGTAATGTTGCGTTCCGTAACCCTCGATGGCGCTATGGAGGGCATCAGATTCTTTCTCACTCCTGACTTCTCAAAAATCAACGGTGGCGTTATCCTGTCGGCCCTCGGCCAGGTATTCTTCTCTCTCAGCCTGGGCATGGGCTGCATGATCACCTACGGCAGTTACCTCAGTAAAGAAGAGAATATTCCGCAGAGCTCGATGATCATACCCCTGATCGATACCGGCGTTGCTCTGCTTGCCGGTCTGGCTATTCTCCCGGCCGTTTTCGCCTTCGGGTTCTCGCCAAGTGCTGGCCCCGGTCTGCTCTTTATCACCCTGCCGGCGGTTTTCTCTAAAATGCCGATGGGCTCACTCGTTGGCGTTGCCTTTTTCGTTCTGGCGCTGTTTGCCGCCGTTACCTCATCGATCTCTCTGCTTGAAGTCTGCGTTTCATACGCCGTCGACGAATGGAAATGGACGCGAAAGAAAGCAACCTATCTGATTTCTGCCCTGATCTTCCTTCTCGGCGTGCCATGTTCACTCAGTCAGGGTCCATGGTCGCACATCACGCTGATCAAAGGAAAAAACATTCTCGACTCGGTAGATTTTCTGGCCACCAACGTGCTGTTACCGCTCGGCGGCATTTTCCTGAGTGTTTTCGTTGGCTGGATCTGGGGTCTTTACCGAGAACAGCGCATTCATAAAACCGAAGACGGCAAGACCGTCATCACCTGGGAACTGGCCTACACCGATGCCATAAAAGAAGTTACCAACGACGGAAAAATCAATTTCGCTCTCGCTCCGATCTGGGTATTTCTGATCAAATGGGTCGCCCCGATTGCCATCGGTATTGTTTTCATACAGGGTGTTTTTGCCTGACAGACCCGCAAATCGTTCGACCATGCCGCACCAGTCCTATGGTGCGGCATTTTTTGTCGGGGTATTGCTGTGAAATCTGCGGGTGAGTATAATGAGGTGTACACTTGATTGAATTTTCGAGAGCTTTTCGGAGATTAAAAATGAAATTTTCGCAGCGAATGCTTTTTATAATTGTTCTGTTGTTTTGTTGCAGTTCGTGGGCACCAGCCGCTGAGCTCGGGCCATTTTCGTTCGAACAGGCGATCATTGAAGGCACCCGTTCGGCTGAAAGTCTCTACCGTCGACATCTTACCGATGATCTGAAGCTTTTCAACGACCGGGCCGGCAAGCTGCAAAGGCTTTGTGAAGGCTCATTCCGCGATAATTCTTATCTCGACCGCCTCTCGCGCAAAGATACCCTGAAAAATCACGAAACATTGCGCCCTGTCTACCGCTTCTGGAATCTCTACCGTTCTTTTCTCGACGACCTGAATTTTATCAGCCGCAAATATGAAGTGCCGCTGATTTTTGGGCACAAAGATAAAGTCAGAAGCTTTTTTGCCGGTTACGCTCTTGGCATATCGGCCAGACTTGCGCAGGTAATCATGGTTTCTGAAATGATGAATTTTCTTTCGCGGCGCGGCGGCCTCGAAGATCTGCTGAATGAGGGCAGTGAAGAATACTCGATTCCGGCCGGGTCATTCAGCAAGGCGGTCAAAAGGTCTTTGAGCACAGAGAATCTGGCACAGCTCTATCGTTTCAGAATTTCGCACTTCGAAGAAATCAGTATGGCAAATGATACTGCCATGCCGCAAACGGTCTCAGGTTACCTGCTCGCCCACAGTGATTTTCTCAACACCCTGTCGCGCAAGGTTGCCAGTGACCCCACCTGGAAATTCCTCAGCCGCAGTCTCATCAATGTTTCGCTTGAGCTGGTATTGCCAGCACAGCGCGAACTTTTCACCTGGGTTGGTGATACCCGTGTAAAGAACCGGCATTCGCGGCTGATTTCGGCCGCGCAGCTCGAAAAATTTGGCAGCATGCTGCAGCCGGGCGACATTCTCGTCGGGCGCCAGGATTATTACCTGTCGAATATCTTTTTGCCTGGCTTCTGGCCGCATGCCCTGCTCTATGTCGGCACCCCCGCCGAAATCAGCGCCACCTTCGACAATGACCCGGAAATTATTCACTGGTGCCGCCGATATGATGCCCGAAATTTCACCGCCTTGCTTGAAAAACGCTACAATAAAGCCTTCGCCACCTGGAAAACCATGAACAGGTCAGATGGCAAACCCCGCTGCATCATGGAAGCGATCAGCGAAGGCATTGTCATCAACTCGCTGCCTGGTGCTCTGCACTGCGACTACGTTGCCGCCGTCAGACCGCGACTGAGCAAGGTCGCAAAAGCCCATGCAATCATGCTGGCACTCTCGTATTTCGGTCGCGAATATGACTTTCAGTTCAGCTTCAATACCGAACAATCGCTTGTATGCACCGAACTGGTGACCAAAGCTTACAGCAGCCAGGTTGATGGGCACGGGCTTCGCTTCCCGATGGTCAAAAGCCTCGGTAATTACGGTATTCCTGCTGACTCGATCGTAAAAGACTTTGCTGACTGCCGCGGCAGGTCAGACCGACAGCTTGACTTCATCGCCTTTATCAAGGGGATACCAGCAAAGAAAACTGCAGTATTTGCCAGCGAAAATGAATTCGCCGAATCATACACCTGGGCCGGTGGCCTCAAAAGCAAAAACACCCGCTGATATTTTTTCAGGGCCGTGACAGAACTTTGCGGATTTTTGCTGCCAGAGACTCAAGCGAAAAGGGCTTGGCAATAAAATTCAGACCCTGGTCCGCTATTTCCTGCCCGTCGATAACGTCATCAGTACACGCCGAAGTGAAAAGAATACGGGTTTGCGGGCTGAGTTCCCTGATTTTTTCGGCCAGCTCCCGGCCGGTCATGCCTGGCATCATCAGATCGGTCAGCATCAGATCTATTCTGCCGCCATGGGCTTTGAATATTTCGAGAGCTTCGCGCCCATTGGCTGCCTCAAGCAGGTTATAACCAAGTTTTTTCAAAATTTCCGATCCGATAAATCTGACGATATCTTCGTCTTCTACGAGCAGCACCGTTTCACTGCCACCTTCGACTTTTTCGGGTACCGATGCTTCCTGGTCGACAGCCCGCGTGGTCATAGGTACGCATATTTCGAAGATTGTGCCTTTGCCGGGGGCTGAATCAACATTGATGAAGCCACCAGCCTGCCTGATTATGCCGTAAATTGCCGACAGGCCCAGGCCGGTACCACGACCACGTGGCTTGGTGGTAAAAAATGGTTCAAAAAGATGATCGATAACCTCCGCTGACATGCCGACACCGTTATCACTGAAAGTCAGACGCACGTAATCACCTGGCTTTACATCTGGCCATCGACCGCATTCTGTTTCAGAAAGCGCAACATTGCCTGTTGCCATACGGATAACACCGCCGTCAGGCATTGCATCACGGGCGTTCAGAACCAGATTGATCAGAATTCTTTCGAACTGACCGGGGTCAAGCATGACATTGCCAAGATCACGGGCAGTAAGAAGCTGAATTTCGATACGGTCACCGGCCATGCTGCAGAGCATCTTGTACAGATTGGCAATGATTTCGTTGATGTTCAATACTTTTGGCTCAATATTCTGACGACGGGAAAAGGCGAGCAGCTGCTGAGTAAGCAATGCAGCACTCCGGGCCGCCTTTTCAATCTCCTGCAGATTCCCGAGAAGGCGGCTGTCAGTCGGAAGGTCAATCGATGCCAGCGAAACATTGCCTATGATCGCAGTCAGAAGATTATTGAAATCATGAGCGACACCGCCGGCAAGTCTGCCGACCGCTTCCATTTTCATGGCCTGCTGCAGCTGATTCTGCAGCAGCTCTTTCTCTTCTTCAGCTTTCTGACGTTCGCTGATTTCCTTTTTTAACGATTCGTTGGCAGCCAGAAGTTCTGAAGTTCTCACCCTGACCATACGTCGTAACATACCAAGCCACACAGCCAGAAAAAGAATTACCGCGGTGGCGGCAAACCCGCCATAGAAAAGAAGCTGCCAGAAGTGCTGTGAAGAATTCTGGTGCAGCATTTTTCCGAGCCACGAATCGTTAACTGCATCAAGATCGGCTTTCGGAATTGCGTTGAAACCCATCTGTACCAGACCGGCAATTTCTGCATTTCCCTTGTGAACAGCACGGTGAAACTGCCCCCGATACAGTGGCGCCGTTTCACGAAACTGGTCGGCGATACCCATACGATTAAGATAGTAGAAAGCCGGTGGGCGATCGACACTGAAAACTTTACAGGCGCCGGCAGCAGCGGCTTTAATCAGTGCTTCGTAACTCGGGTATTCGACAATGGTATTGACGCCGGCTTTATTTAATATTGAAATGACGTTATCGCCAGCCTTGGCGCCAACCGCAAAACCCACCGCATCTTCGGCATTTCTGATAGCCGAAAGATCTTTATGAAAAAACAGCGGTACATCTATATCCGCGTAAGGTTCGAGAAAATCGTAATTTTTTTTCCGCTCTTCACTGAAAAAAAGAGTATCGATGACATCAGACTCACGGGCCTGCATGCGGCGCAGAGCTTCTGTCCAGTCGCAGGCATGCAGCTCAACCTTTATTCCGGTTGTCTTTTCCCAGAGACGCCACTGATCGACGATAATACCGACAAGGGCCCCGGTTTTGTCACGAAAAATATAGGGTGGATAATTGTCGTCGCTTACAACACGCAGAACCTGCGGACCGGCAAAAACAAACTGAACTGCCAGAAAAACAACAAGCAGAAGCGCTGTTAAAAGCAGGTGTCTGAATCGTATCGGTAGCACCACAAAAATCCTTTCACTTTCACAATTCTTTTAATTAACCTTTTGCCAGCTAATTTTCGTCCGACAGTGTACATATTAAAACAGAAATGCCAGCAAAAATCAGTAAACTTTTTTTCGACATGCTGCCGGAACTGTGCGGCATAACCTTTATTTAAAGCGGCTTCAGACATATTAAAAAAATTTGTACCGGGGGGGTTCCGGGTTGCCGTTTTTATTCTTATAATTCAAATCATTAAAGCTTGAAACCCGCAATCAATAAGAAACCCACGGAGGTATAAGTATGAAAAACCTGTTTAAAGCCCTTTCGGTAGCAATGGTAACCATTGGTCTGTTCGCCGGCTCCGCTGAAGTTTCTTCTGTAATGGCTGCCAAAAAAGAAACCTCATGCTTCAAAAAAATGGCCAAAACCGTTAAAAAGAATGTTAAGAAGGCCGTAAAGAAAACCAAAAAAGCCATCATCAAAACCGGTGCTGCCGCTCAGAATGCCGTTGTTGATTCAGCAGTAAAAGCCAAGTCAGCCATCACTGGCAAAAAAGCCAAGAAAACCTTCGTGAAGGGTCACTACAAAAAAGGTAGCAAAACCCTTACCAACGGTCACTTCCGCAAAGTAAGCAAAGGCAAAAAAGCCTGATTTAAGCAAAACCTGAATTTTACCGACGGGCTCCCAGATAAAAACGGGGGCCCGTCTGCTTTTTGGAAAAGTAGCCGGGGCCGGAAAACTCTGTTAGAATTTGTGACAGCGGTTTTAAAAATGAAAAAAGCTTTTATCACATTCTGGTTTCTACTTCTGACATTTACAGCAGCGGCGCAGAACCTTTCATCAGGCATTTATTCACAGGGAATGCAGCTTTATACAGCCGGTGACTTCGCCGGTGCGGCTGAATACCTTGAACAGGTCGTGCAGATGGAACCCACAAATGACCTGGCAAGATACTATCTGGTATTCAGCCTGAGCAGCAGCGGCAGAAGCAAAAAAGCACTGCAGCATGCGCGAACTCTGGCTGAACGCTTTCCGGGCCAGCCACAATACCGTATTATCGTGCAGCAGCTCGAACAGCAGCAGTTCTCGCTCACCCGGCCATTATCGGCAAAACCCGAAACAGCTGAGCAAGTTCAGCAGATCGCTGAGCCCCAGATTGCACCCCGACCGGCTCCGACGCCGCGCAAAGAAAAAAAAACAACCGATCTGGATCAGGCTCAATCACTTGTCGACGAAGAAAATTACGCTTCGGCATCCGTGATTCTGAAGAAAATTACTGACCGTGAACCACGCAATGCCCGCGCCTGGCACCTGCTCGGCGTTGTCGCTTTTAATCAGCGCGATTACCAGGATGCGACCAGCTACTTTGACAAGGCAACCGATAACGGCAGTCGCGAATTCGAAACCAGCTTTCTCGCGGGGTCGAGCTATATGTCTTTAAAACAGTATGACAGGGCCGAGAAGCACTTCAAAAAAGCCCTCAGCCTGCAGAACGATATTTTCTGCAAACTGAACCTCGCCGAAATATATCTGCGTCTGAAAAAGTACTCTGAAGCCGAAACCGCCTTCAAAACCCTGACAAAAGACCACCCCGAAATACAGGATGCAGCGGCCGGGCTGGCCGAAATTCAATACATTCGGGGTTTCAACGCCTCAGCCACTGAAGCGGTCAACCAGATTCTCTCGACAAAACCCGAAAATGCCAGGGCCAGGATACTCAAAGCCCGCCTGCTCATGGAAAACCGCATGTATGCCGAGGCAGCTGAAGAAGCGAAGATGGCAGTCCAGACCAACCCCGGGAACCCAGAATACCGCGCCATGCTTGCCCTTGCCATGATAAGAAATTTTCTGGTTCCTCAGGGTCTTGAAGAAGCCAGAAATATTCTGCAGAAGCACCCGGATAACATCGACGCCATGCTTGCCGAAGCCGAAGGACTGATTGTCAGCGGTGATCACTCAGGAGCCGACCGGCTTCTTGAACAGGCGGCAAAAAGCGGGGAACGCCCGGAAATAAGTCTATTGCTGGCCTCGACCGCGATCAGCCAGGGAAATCGCAATCTTGCCAGACAGCATTACGAAAAATTTGTCGAACTCTCGGGCAGTTCACCACGCGCCATGCTCGAGTATGCCCGTTTTCTTGAAACCTCTGCGACTCCTGAAGAAGCCAGTGCTGCTTATGAAAGGCTGCTCAAGGAACACTCAGGCAGCGGTTTCTCTGCCGAAGCGAAAACCGCCATGGAACGTCTCGCAACTGTCGAAAACCGCCCTGCCAGGATCCAGACCCCAAGAATTCCCATTCCGGGGCTGACAGCACAATGAACAGAAGCTTAAGACGGGCTGCCATTCTGCCAATATTTCTGTTGCTGCTTTTTGTGAACAGCCTGACATCGGCCTGCGACAGTTCGATGCTGGCAATTCTTACCGGTTCAAGTATTCAGAAGGAAATCACCGTTAAAACTCTGGCAATATGCCGGAAAATTCAGCAGACAGGTGATTACCTCAACAGCTTTAACATCGCTGCAGCCCGCAAACTCCACCACGAGGTCATGGAAAACTGGCTGCAGACAGCCACAGAGTTGAGCACCCTTTCGAATCAAAATACCGGAACAGATCTTGCGCCGGTTTCCGGGCTTCTGGTGAACATTTCACGTGATATGGGCAAAATACGCCGTCAACTCGACGCAGACGACACCACCCTGATTCACGAAATGCTCGAAGCCATGATTACCCGCATCTCGCTTGTCAGCGCCATAATAAACGGGCATCAGAAGATGCGAAAATTTCTCGATATTGAACTGGCAGTTTTTTCGCTGCGGCCATTTTTCAACGACCGGGCTGAACTGAAAAATTTGACCAGCGAAAATCAGCTTAATAAAGCCAATGCCGAATTCAGGGCTTTAATTACAGCCTCAGAATCAGCAGAGCTTGACCAGCTCGAAGAACTATTCGCCGATTTTTGCGTTACTCTGGCAGGTAACGAAAACCAGCTTTCTGCCTCAGGACTCGCAAAATTTCAGCTTCTGCAGAATCGCTTCGTCAGTTTCAAGCAATCACTAATCAACCGACAGTTCTTCAACACACCGTAAAAAACTTTTTCATTGCCGCATCGACGCCCGTATTGTTAGGATAAAGAAGAGAACAGGTGGGAGGTACATTATTTACGTGCTGAAAAGACTTATGTTGATTTTTGCGGCAGTCATCATTGCCCTGCCGATTGCTCAGGCTGAACCATTCATGGTTGACACCCGTCTGATGCTGCTTGCCCACCCTCTGTTCGCGAAGTTCGACCATGCAACCGCAAGGTTTCGCGGCACTTCTTCTGAATTTGTCGATGGCGGGCAGGAAGGCGTCGACAGACTGATCGCCGAGATCCGCCGCCTCGATGCCTGGCTGCTTGCTTCCCCGAAGCATCTCCAGGAAAAGCTCAAAAATGTGCCTGTGCCTGACCGGGCAGCGGCCGAAAGGGCTTTTCTTACAGAGAAACGCGAAGCCGAAGCGCAGCTGGCAATGTTGCAGATCCGTGCTTACAATGCTCGCCTCGTACCGGGCCGCCCCGGCGTAACGCCTGAGGCTTCGACAATGCCGCAGATCAATGAAATCGCCGCCGACATCAGGGCGGTTCTCAGAGAACTCAAGGATAAGCATAAAACCGATGTAATCATCGACGTGGCAGAACTTCTGCCAATCGTCGCAAAACCGCGGGCAACCTCGCCAACCCTCTCGGCCAATCTTCATGCCCGTTTATGGAAAGACCCAGGCATCGCCTCAAGCGCCGAATTCGCCGCCTGGCTTGACGAAGCTGACAGCTGGTGGGCCGGGAAGCTTGGGCTCGACGCCAGTGTAATTCCGTTTGGAGCCAATGATTCCAGACTTGAAGCGGTAAAACTTATCGAAGAACGCACAAAGGGGCTTAAAAAATGACATTTTCAGCCAGAAAAGCCATATTATCAATGATTCTGATCTTCAGTGCCATGACCGGCCCCGTTTGTATTTCGGCTGCCGAAGGAGGCTGGGCAACCGTAGATACGCGCATACTTCTGATGCTGCACCCTGAAATGAAAGGGTTTGATTACAACAACGGCAGGTTTTTCCGCGAAGAGGGTGAGAAAAACATTGAAACGACCATCGGCGAGCTTAAGGCAGCGCACGAAAAGGCCAGTAAAGAGAATACACCTCTCAGAGAGCGCCAGACAAAACTACTCCAGGAAAGATTCGGCCTGATTCAGCAGAGAAGCCGCACTGACGGAGCCCCTGCCCCCGGTGACATCGAAAAATTTCGCAAAGAAAAAGCGGTTCTTGAAAGTTCGCTTGAAGAGCTCAAACGCCAGAAACCAGCCAATCGCGATGCCGAAAGGCTTTTTGCCGCCAGACGGGTTGACCTGCAGGGGCGGCTTGAGATCATTAACAGCCGCCTGGCCGGCGCCAACAGCCCTGAAGATGTTGATAAAAATGCGGCGCAGATTGACGTGAAGATCAGCGAAATCGATACTGAGCTTGTTAAGGTCGCCGATCTGTTGCGTCAGAATGAAGAAAAATCTGTGAAGGCCATCTATCTGACCAGCGAAGAGACCGCGGCCCGCCTTAAAAAAATCATGGATGAAATCGATGCCCTGATAAAAAAAGCTGCCGAAGAAAGCAAAATCGCTACCGTCATCGACAATTCCTTCGCGATGCGCACTCCCCGGCGCAAAGAAAAGCTGAAAATGATACCGGCAACCGACGAGGCCCCGGATGTCGTTTCATCATCGCTTTTTCACTCTTTCAACAATCTCACCATCGACCCGGCATTCGCCGCAACGGTTCAGGGCCCCGAAGGCAGCCCCCTGCCGCCTGAGCACCTGATTGTCGGGCGTTCACTGGGCATGCAGAGCAACCTGACGCAGTATCTCGAATTTCGCAATTATCTGCCTGAGAAGGTTGCCGACTTTTCACACGGTCGCATGTTCATTATGGGCGGTACCGATCTTACCCCATGGGTAGCCCGCCAGCTGTTCGACCGTTACAAGGTTCCAGATTCAGTAAAAAATTCCTTCATGGTAACCCTGAGAAATTATCTTAATTTCGACCGTGACCCGGCGGTACGCGAACGAAACTATTGACCTCCGCTCTGACCAGGCTTCTCTACAAGGAGGGAGCTTATGAAAAATCTGTTTCAGAAAATGGTTCTGGCTGCGATCTGCTTTACCATAGCCTGTTTCCAGGCAACCGCCCAGGAAAGGCTGCACCCTTTTTATGAACAGAACGGCGATTGCTACGTTCTCGTGGGTGAAGGTAATGCCAGAGCCGTATGGGCTCTCAACAACCTGATAGAGGGGGCTGCGTCAGTGCCCCTGTACGACCCGGGTGACGCCTACGGCATCACCGCCGCCCAGAAATGGAACGCGGCACTGCTGAAATCTGACAAAGATCTCTTCACTTTTGCCGGCACCGAAAGTCCCCCCGTCAGTCTTAAGGGGCAACTGGCTCCCAGACGTATCATCATGAGTGCCACCACCAATGTATATGGCTTCAATGAAGTGCCGCCTTATACCGTCCATCGATTTCATGGTGCTCCGAACGCCAGCCCGACTGGCCGTGGCAATCACCCGGCCGGCACCATCAATTCACTTTTCGGTGGCATCGACTACCCGTGCAACACTGTTCCGGCTGCGGTAGCTACCATGCCAGGTTATTACTGGTACCCCATGGGCAAAGGTTTCTATCACTCTGCCGATGTCGTCGTGTGGAGCAACTGGACCTACGGCAACAACGCGGCCAATCGGCGCTACCCTGGCAATCCTCCCCCTGCCGGCGAGCAATACAACCAGCGAACCGACGGCTCACCTCCGACCAAAGGGCCGTGGGCCGTTTGCTGCGCCGGCAACCAGCCGGGAAGCGGCTGGATCCGCGGCGGCTGGGTTCGCCGTATGATACGCGAAAACCTTTTCGGTGCCTACCGTAACCTCAAGCTCTTCAAATATCGCATCGATTCGGGGGCAGCTGTGCCAACCCTCGACCGCGACGTGGCAAATGTTCTCGCCCGCGTTACCGGCACAATGGATATGAATGGCGAATGCTGCGACGGTTGTATCGCCAGAGTCGACGGTGCCGCCATGCCAGGGGTTCCGAGCCCGTATCTGTCGTGCATCTATTCATCGATAGTCAACCGCACCTACCTGTATCGCCGCGACCAGGATTCAACCAGCTTCACCCTGACCGGTGCAAATATCAACGACCAGCTGGTTGGCGATGGCGGCGACCTCACCTGCAAATTTCTGGGTATCAGCTCAAAAAGCGAAACCGGCAACTACGTCTACCTGCTTGGTCTGAATCAGATCAACCAATGGCTGGCTGATGCCAACGCTCCGCCAAGCATGAAGCTGAACCAGCTGACCGACATGGCCGTTTCTGACCAGTGGTGGCAGACCGGGGGCATGATTTACGCCTACGACGCCACCAAAGGCAGTGTGTATTGCTTTGTCCGCAACGAAAACGGCACCAACGGTATCCCCAGTGAAATCAACGTCAGCGCTGACGGAGTTCTGCCCGATAAAATCGGCGCCGACGGACATGGCTCACTTTATATGCTGCGAACTGAGTATGAACCGGCCAACACGAGCTTTTTCCGCGATGGCAACGAAAGCAGTAAATCTTTCGAGGGCGTTATGGCCGGCGGGATACCGTATTTCAAGGCCGTATACAAACAGAATGTTTATAAATCGGTTTATCGCCGCCTTTATGACCAGGGCGGCCGCATTGAAAAACTCAACAACCGTGTTAAACTCGGCACCAATACTTTTGTCAGAAACTACATCACTGCCGACGACAATATAAACTCTGCTAAAATCTGGATTTCCGGCTTCACGCAACTGGTGCCGATCATCAACTCCAACATCAGAACCGAGCTGGCTGTAATCAACTCACCATCACCGCCGCGACCATCAAGTCTTGAAGCAAGAACCGACTGCGTCGGGCCGATGGTTTCAGCGACTACCGGCTTTGAAAAAGCAGTTCCTGACGCCAACGGCGATTATACTGACGACAAAGACTACTGGTTCATGGTCGAAAACGCACCTTATTTCGATGCCAACGAAGTCAACATCGGTAACGTCGGCGAAGATACCAATAATAACGGCCGTATCGGCCAGTTTCCCAATACCATTCAAAAGTCGAGCATCCGCTACTACTGGAAGGTCATTCAGACACATGACCGCTTCGGCACTATGATGACAGCTCCGGCAACCATCCTCGACATGGAAACCGATGGCGTCAGCGGCGATTATCTGTTCCTTTTCCCGCCGGGCGCCGGTAAATTCAGAGTTGGCGTCAAAGTCACCTATCGCTATTACGATTACCGCGATCTTCCGGTCGGCGCTCTTTCGAGTCGCAAGGGCGACGTTCTCAAACCGCCGCTTTCTGAAGCTCCTATTGTTTCAGCCGGCCAGGATTCTGACAATTATTCCTGGGCTGTTATCAGTATCAAGCAGGTACCGCCGGTAATTTCGCCGCAGGACCGCGGTGTTATCATGAGTGGCATCGGCAACTCAGCCAACCCGAATGACGGGATGCTGTCAAATTACAAACCCGGCCCGGCGGCACTTGGTTACGGCTGTAACAATATTATGTGGGGCAACGAAAGATGCCGGCACACATTCTGCAACCCTGCCAATACAAATCTTGCGCCAACCGCCTTTATTCTCGACGGTCACAGTCTCGTTCCCAGCAAGGCAATACAGAACGCCGACGGCAGCTGGAAACTTGAATATGCCAATCCTCCCTCATACTGGAACCTCAACCTGCGTGAATCGAACTACAATCTCGCAAGAGGCGTAAACCGCGTCGCCTCCATGACCAGTGAATACCCGCCGGTGCCAACTGACCCGAACCTTATTCCCGGCAGCGTCAGGTGGGTCGGCGGTCTTTCAGTAACCTGGAAATCTGAACTGAAGCGCGGCTCAGAGGTTATTGTCGACAGACAGATCAACACCACCCAGGCAGCTTTGCCACTCACACAGCTGCGCCAGCTGTTTCCCGTGCCATCTGAACCGGCCAGCTACACACTCAGCGTCGACTTCAGAAGAACTTACCGCTACGAAATCTATCAGGAAGTCTGGCGAAGGGTTGGTGGCACACTGATTCGAGAGACCAAGACAGTTCCCAGGGTTATCAATATGCGCATCTGGTCGGATGCCGAAATTCTTGTCACCGACAATACGCCGCCGCAGCGCTCTTATCTCAACCCCTATGCCGATATTTCCAACAGCTCGATTAACCCGGTATCGCAGGCCTACTTCATCAACAGCAACACTCTTTACGGCACTACCGGTGAGGCTTTGAACGAGACAGAATCACCGCCGGCCGCCAATCCGACACAACTGATCTTCGTGGTCGGCGATAACAATCCGATGGCTAACAGTGGCATAGGCAACCCGGGGCGCGACCCGTATCATTCGACAGTTGCCGGCGTTGGGGCCAGGTTGCGTGTACATCACAATACTGCCAACCAGGTCGGCACCTTCACCTACGACACCGTGCAAGGCATCATGCCGCCCCAGATTGCTGCCGGGTCAACAATGACCACGGAACAGGCCCAACAACGGCGTTGGTATTCAAGCGGCCCGAACGCTTCATACAAACTGTCGGCGGCCACGATAAACAATCAGGCTGAATTTGACGCGATAACCGGCACCACAGGCCTCTATAACAAGAGCTTTTCTTACCGGGTCTATACGATCAATCTCAGTGACCTTGCTCACTTCAGTCGTGATCTGGCGAAAGACGGCAATCAACGCTGGGGTTACAACGGATCGTGGTCGCCGCGCATGCACCCGCAGCATGCCAACAACAGCAGCGGCTACAAAAACCTCGAATTCGGTCTTGCCTGGCGTGAAGCCTGCCATGGTGCCGGCAATGATCTCAGTGTTACCGCCCAGAAGAGCGGTCAGATCGTGGTTCGCGACAATGACCGGCCGAATGCCTTTATCCGTGCAAGTCAGGATAAATACATCGATCAGAATTTCATGGTCCCGAACAATATCGAAACCGGTACCGGCGCAATTCCGCCGGCCTGGGTGCGCTTCTCGACCCCGGGTATGAACGAGGCGGTCAACAATGGCCCCGAAAACTGGAATCGCGACGACAACACCGCAGCCTTTGCACCGCCCTTCAGGTTAAGCGCCGCTCAGGTAACCAATGTTCTCTTCCCGACAGGCCAGGAACTCGAAGTTGATGTTCCGGTACGTTTTGAAACTCTCACTGCCGATAACTCCGGAACGGTCGCAACCCTGACCTACAAGATCGTTGACGCCGCCGGAACAACCCTCGCCGATGGCATGTTTGGCGCCAGTCTGCCACTGCAATACGTCTTCAGACAGCCCGGGCGCTACAAGGTCATTCTAGAAATCAGTGATAACGCCGTAAGCTGGCCGAGCAACCCGGGAGCCTATGCCTCTGATGCAGCACCGGGCGCCTCGCCCGGGGTCAGTCCCCAGGTCAACAAACGCAAGGTCGAAGCAATCTTCGACGTTGTACCAACCCGGCTTGATTTCAGAGTAATCGAACGTAACCGCATCGGTCAGTAAAGAAAGGCAAAGCGATGACAGTATCCGCCGGCAGACCTCGATCAGGCATAAGCCTGGTCGAGATCATGCTGGCTTTTCTTATTCTCTGCACTGCGGCATTCTCGGCCGCCGGCGTCATAAGTTTCGGGCACCGCGGCACGACAGCGGATTTTCGGCAGGGCGAAGCTCTGCAGATTCTTGTAGACAGACTGAATAAACTCTCGGCTCTGCCTTTTTCCAGACTGAATTCATTTCTGACTTCGGCGGGTTCAGATGAATATACTTTCGACAACCCGCTCGAAGGCATCGAGCTCGGCGATGAGGTCAAAATAGACAAGCATAGTTACAGAGTGCGCGCGACCCTGAAAAGGCAGAAAATAACATTTAATTCATTAATGGAACTCAGCTTTCCGAACCCGGCTTATAACCCGGCTTCGCCATCAACCTGGATTTTCAAAGACCGTCCGGCCGAAACCTTCGACGGTAGCAGTGCCCCATATGCGGTAATCAAAATTACCGTTTCGGTTAAGCCAATCGGGGGCCTGACCGACGAGCGTGAAGTTACGGCAATTACTTTTGTGGCCGACCTGGAGTCCTGATTATGACAACCTCCTGCAGAAAACCTGTTTCAGTGCTGTTCTCAAGCCGCGCCGGCATGGCAATCATGGTTGTGCTGTCGATTGCTTCAATCCTTCTGCTGCTTGGCGTTACTTATCTGAAATCGTTTTCGCAGGCAACCGTTACCAGCAAATTACAGCTCGACCAGATTCAGGCCGACTTCTTTGCCAGAGGCATCCAGAATATCGCTCTTTTCAAGATAAAGCGTTACCCGGATTTCTTTCTCAGATCTTACCGGCATATGGTATATCATCGCCGGGTCAGCGCTGGTGAAACGGGGCTTGGAGCGCCAATCGTCACGGCTCCGAACCCGTTGCCGTTCGTTAAATTCACCGGCGTTTACCCGGGCAACCCTCGCGATATCCTCAACCATATTCCAGACTCTATCGACAGTCAGTATAAATTCACCGAACCGCTGCGAATCGCTACCTACTCAACCCAGTTCTCACTTCTTTCTGCTGATGATTTCAAGCGCGGTTTCATCGAAATCACCGTTAACCTTCAGCTTGAAGGTAAAGACGTGGTCGGCACTTACCGCATGAGTCTCGACGCCAGCCAGACAGCGAGGTTATAACATGACTGACAATCTGGCCTGCAAAAATACCAGTCGGGGCATAACTTTAACCGAAATACTCATCGCTACTGCAGTCTTTTCAATGTTCATGATCTCTGCCTTCGGCGTATTCAGCTCTAGCCAGTCTGGCTTCGACACCGGCTCATGGCGACTGCAGCGGCAGAAACAGGCGCAGATTTTCCTGCTGCGCCTTAAAGAAATTCTCGAAAAAGCCAACCACGCCTACGAAATCAGGCCAGACGGCAAAACCAACCGGGTCGGTGGCAGCCGCGACATTCTAGTCAACGGAACCTGGCGGGATAAGCTGGCTTCTGCAAGTAATCATGCGGCAATGTTCTTTTCGATAACCACACCTTTTGTTCCGGCGATCCCCGAGCTTGGCCAGACGCAGAGAACCGGCAACTGGAAAGGCTGTGCTCTTGAGTGCAGAAAGAATGTTCTACGCTGCTATCAGACCGGCGACTGGAACCAGATGCCGGCTGTAACCCCGGCCATAGTAGGGTCACCCGATCTTGGCAAGTTCGCTTTCGGCAACAATGTCGGCGATTTTTCGATCAGTCTTGAAGATGTCAACGGCATTGGCGTTTACGTGCAGCAGGCCACCGAAGCTGTCGACCTTGGCCGCCCCGAAGTTTTCATCACCGTCGAAGTAATGTTGCAGAAACCGCGCTCTAAAACGATAGTGCAGCTCAGCGAACGTATTACCGCCAGAGTACATGATCGCACCGTCGCCGAAGTCGTAACCGCGCCTGCAGGTTCCTGGCCGTTGAACTGAGGAAAGACATGCATATTTTTTTCAGAGCAATTCCGCTTTTGCTGCTGCTGTTGCCAGTCATGCAGCCTGTTGCGGCCTGCACCATGGAACCCAGCATCTGGAAGCAGATCGAAAAAAGCGGTGGGCCCGGCGATGCCGGGGTTTATGCACTCGTTGACGCATTGTCACAATTTCGCGACAAGTTTGACAGAGAGATGGGCAACTGCGGCATGGCTACCGGCCCGATCAGACTTTTCCGCGCCGTTCGGGCCGACTCAGCTGCTCTTTCTCAGGGCGATTACGACAATCTGCTTACAGCTCTCGACGTTGTCTGGCCCGATGCTTCTGCCGAATCTTTTTCGCAGTTGCAGCAGTCTGAGCCAGAACCGACTGGCGGCGTAGCATCCGGCAGTTACCGGCTGCGTCTCGAAATTTCGGCTTCCGGACATGATTCTATTGTTCTCAACGATCTGAATTTCAAACTTTACCAGCTGTATCGTATGGTTTTGCGCGAAAAAGTCACAATTCTGGCGCGGGTCAGCGATTCGACCGGCACGCCGGTTTTCATCGATGAGTTTACGGTATCGCCGACTATACTTGTCGACCCGATCATTTCTCCGATCGGAGGGTATCTGATCAGGCTCGAAAAAAACTCTTCGCGACCTCTTGTCGTCGACTTCGGCCAGGTCATCGAAGGCGGCGAGCACGTTCTGCGCCTTAACGACGCTTTCCATCAGCCGTCTGCCGTTCCCCCCGTTTTTACTGGTTCTGCCTCGGCTATTCTCGACTGCCCCACCTGTGGAGAACATTAATGAACAAGCTTTTACGTCTTTTTCTGGTGCTTTTGCCCGTTGCCATTTTTACGGTGCCGGCCATGGCCGATCCGCTTCATATAGCGGTGCGCAGCCTGGATTTGAAGCTTTTCCGGCAGACGATGCAGGAAAGCCCTGCGGTCAATGCGACCGACTCGGCCGGCATGACTCCACTGCACCATGCCTGCGCTCTGGGTGCAGTCGAAATGGTAACTGCACTTCTGGCTCAGGGCGCTGACATCAATCTCCGCAGCAATGACGGCCGGAATGCTCTGCACCACACGGTGAACATTCAGGCTCTCTGTTTCAGCCCGCAGCCCCAGGCCGGTGATGTCACGATCTGCCCGCTGACAGTTCCGCAACTTCTGGCTTCGGCCGGCATTGACGTCAACGCCACTGACTCTGCCGGCGAAACCGCTCTGCACATTGCGGCGCGCAACGGTCTGGTAGGGGTTATCGCCACCCTGCTTCAATGCGGGGCTGATCCTGATTGCCGCAATCAGGCAGGCGAAACGCCTCTGCATCTCTGCGGCGGTTCTCTACCGCATCTTGCTGCCCAGGTTCTTCTCGTTGGTGGTGCAAACCCGGCTCTGGCAAGAAACGACGGGCGATTGCCGGCCGATCTGGCGGCAAGTTCCAGTAATGCTCTGCTGGTTAACATGATAAAACGCTATGCAGCACCGGAAAATCCGTGAATTCATACTGACCATCGGCATAGTTCTGGCTGCGCTGATGCCAGCTACAGCCTGTACCGGCGGCTGCCCGGGCAATGGCTGCGCCGATGCCGCTTCGGTAACCTTTGCCGTTCCTGATTCGAGTATCAGTGCCGACACTCTCGCCGGCCTGCTGAAATCGGGTGTGCCGCTGCAGCTGGTTGAATATCGCGCCCGACGCCAGACCCGTGAAATAAGTATTCCCGGGGCCGTCGTCATCTACGACGACACGCCGCCGGCCAGCTTTGCTGATGTTCTTGATGCTTCCGGCAGTCTGAAAATCGTTTACCCCGGCATTGAAGGCAGCAAGCTTGCTTCTTTTGTAACAGAACTCAGAGACCTCGGCTATCAGAGCATTATCGAATACCCTGCCGGTTTGCATGGCTGGCTCACCTACGGTTACCAGGCCGTCGAACCGCCGCGCTGACCAATGAGATTGCATGAAAATTCTAAAATTTCAGCCTGTCTTTGCTCATGCCCGGGTCAAGCTGATAACAAGGAGAAAATATGTCTACCGATGCGGGTTTTATTGAATTTGTGATGGATCAGGTCGAATGTCATGACCGGGTCAGATATCGCAAGATGTTTGGCGAGTATGCCCTGTATTTTGACGACAAGGTTGTGGCGTTGATCTGCGACAATCAATGCTTCGTCAAGCCTACTGCCGGCGGCAAAGCCTTTATCGGAGAGGTTACCGAAGGTTTTCCCTACCCCGGCGCCAAACCGGCATTTCTTATAGACGGCCGCCTCGAAGACCGCGAATGGTTTACCGAGCTTCTTAGAATTACCGCCAGAGAACTCCCGGCAGCAAAACCAAAAAAGAAAAAATCCTGAGCCTTTTTGTTCCCATTTCCGGTCACTTTTACCAGACCTCTTTGCCTCGTGGTGTGCCGAAATTAATCAGGCCATGCAGATTATCTTCGTTTACGCTTTCCAGAAGTCTTTCAAAATCGACTTCTTCAAAAACATGCTCCACAACGTTTTTAAGTGAAATTTCCACTTCGGATTTTTTGGTCAGATTTTTCTTCATATGCAAATCCTTTCCAAGTATCTACAAATATACGTAAAATTAATGATCATCAAATTCATGGCTATGACCGGTCAAATCGCATAATGAAAACTGAAATCACTCAGCCATATAAAAGACCAAGGTCAGTTTGCTGGTTTTCGGGGTCGGGTAATTAGATCGACGAGGCGGCCGTCGATGATCAGGAGGCCGGAGAAGATCAGGAGCATGCCGAGGATGTCGTTGGGTTTGAGGGTTTCGCCGAGGACGGTGCTGGCGAGGAGCAGAGCGCTGACCGGGATCATCAGGGTGACGAGCAGAGCGTTCGTGGCGCCGGCGGTGGCGATGATGCGAAAATAAATGATGTAGGCCACGCCGGTGCAGAAAATGCCGAGCATGGTCAGTGCCAGCCAGGTGAGAGGCTTGAGAGCCATAAAGGCCGGGGGTTCAGCAAAAAGCAGGCCGGGCAGCAGAAAAACCAGGGCGCCGATAAGGCTGACGGCGGTTACCATCACCGATGGCAGGTGCCGGAAACGCCGGGCATAGATGCCGGCCAGAGCGTAGTTGAAAGTGCCGCCGAGAATAGCCAGCTGCGCCATGCCTGCCAGAACGATGCCGCTCGCCAGCGACGACCAGACCATCGCGACGATGCCGGCGATGCCGGTCAGAACACCGGTCACCTTGCGCCAGGTCAGCTTCTCGTCATCGGTGAGAAAGTGCGCCAAAATCATCACGAAAACCGGTGAAGTGGCATTGAGAATCGAAGCGGTGCTGCTGTCGACGAACTGCTGCGCCCAGCTGATCATGTAAAAAGGCAGACCCGTATTGATGATGCCCAGAAAGCCGATCGACAGCCAGGAACGCAGATCACGCGGAAAAGACAGGCGCATGAACCGGCAAACCAGAACCATAAACGGCACCGCAAACGCCAGCCGGAAAAAAATCAGCCAGAACGGCGTCAATTCGCGCAGCGCAATCTTGAGGAACATGAATGAGCTCCCCCAGATTACCGACAGTATTATCATCCACAGCCAGTCTGTTACTTTCATAATGCCGGGCTGATGATACAACAACCCGGGCCGGAATGCAGAAAATATTGCAAATTGTTACCATCGATTGAGTTTGACTTGACGGGGTCAGGAATTTATACTGTCTGCGGGTCAGAACAACGTCTGCCCGTGTTTTTGCGTATTTTAGACAGACCGGAGAGAGAACCTTGAATAACAGCCAGGATACAGCCAACAACGTGCGTCACAGTTACCCGATCGCCATTCGCGATGATTCAATCAAAACCGCTTTCGGACTGCTGCTGCAGACGCTGCCCTATGCCCTGATCAGATTCGGAATTCTTCTGGCGGTCAGCCTGGTCACCCTGGTATGGGCCATCGTCACCTTCGGTGGCGCGGCATTTCTCGGCGAAAAGATCCACGGCGTCTTCGGTCTTGGCTGGCTGGCCGGCCTTGGCGGTATCTACGGTTATATCTGGTATACCATCGTGCGCTACGGCCTCTACCTTATCAAATGCGGCCACATCGCCGTGCTCACCGAACTGATCACACACGGCCAGATCGGCAATGGCGATGAAGGCATGTTCGCCTACGGCCGCCGCATCATCCAGGAAAAATTCACCCAGGTAAACGTACTGTTCGCCCTTGATCTGCTGGTAGACGGCGTTGTAAAGGCATTCAACAACACCCTCGACTGGATTGGCAGCCTGCTGCCGATTCCGGGACTCGACAGTCTGATGAAGCTCGTTAACAGTATTCTTTTCATGGCCTCGACCTACATCGATGAAACCATCTTCTCGTATTCACTCGCCCGCGGCGAAACCAACCCGTGGCGCGGCGGGCAGGATGGCCTGCTCTATTACTGCAACAACGTCAAAGAAATTCTCAAGACCGCTCTCTGGGCAGTAGTTCTCGACAAGATCTGCACTTTCCTGCTCTGGGTCGTATTTATGGCGCCGGCACTGCTTTTCGTCTGGATATCACCGTTTCCGGTGCTCAGCGGCGCCGCGATTCTCGCAGCCTTTCTCTGTGCTGCCAACGCCCGCAGCGCTTTCCTCGAGCCGCTGTTTCTCATCATGGTCATGATAAAGTTTCATGTCGCTGCCGAAAACCAGCCGGTCAACCTCGACTGGGATTCGCGCCTGACCACCCTCAGCGGCAACTTTGTCGAAATCAAGGAAAAGGCCGCAGCCTGGGTAACGTCAACAACCCCGGCACCAGCCCCGGAAGCAGGCGCAACCGGTGTCTGAAACGTCTCTCAGCAGCGAACAGCTGAAGAAGCTCTGCGACGCCGGCAATCAGATCAATGCCCTGATTGAATCTCCCGATTTTCTTGAAGTCAGAAAAGGGCTCGATGCCTGCGTCAACCTGCTGCGGGAAATGGTCGCCATGGGCTCGGTCGATTCATATCTGACGGCAAAGCTTGCACTCGCTTTCGCTGCCGGTCTGGCCATTACTGAACAGGGCAGTCTGCTCAGCAATCTTTTCGAACTCGGCCGTCTTTTCAATGACGACGCAAAAGTGCTTGAAGCCAGATGCAAACTGGGAGAAACCTACGATGGCATGCAGCTCGAAACCAGACTTGACCCCAGAGACCTGCGACTGCTGTCGATGGGCATGTTCTTCGCCTGCAACCCCGAGTGCGTGCAGCTTTCGATCGGCGACGCCATTGTCATTCTACAGATAAAAATGGTCGAAAAGGTGCTGCTGAAACTCGAAATCCAACAGGACACGAGAAAAGCTGAAACTCTTAAAGAAGAATTGATCAGCTCACTCACAAAACTGCCTGCTCTCGCATTTGAGCACCTGAGGCACAGCCAGATGCCGATCAAACAGTTCTTCATGGCGTTCTGGGAATACCTGCTCGAAAAAGCCTGGGGTAAAGAAATTCCGGAAGACTGCCGCAAACCATTCGGTCAGATGCTGAGCCAGATTCAGGTTGTTGAAAGACACAATCACATCAGGCTTCTGCCGATGCTCGAATGGCACATCGACACCGAATCAGCCAGCCCGGTACAGGTCTTTACACCTGGTGGTCTGCCTGTCAGAAGAAAGACAGCTGCAGACAGCGGTCTGCAGACAGCGGTCTGCAAACCGGCTGGTTCAGGGAAATACCAATGCTGGGCGGCCCTATCCGGGTAATACTGACCCTGTATTTTCTCACCAGCATGATCGCAGTCGGGCCAAGCATGGGCTTTTTCTGGACCATCATCGCCATAACCCTCGCCTCGACCTATTACCGGGTCTGCCTGTTGTTCAAGGAAGAGATGAACGAGGGCATAGCACCAACGGCAGCGTTCCTGATCTATCTGTTCGCCGGCTTCATGAGCATCGGCGCCCTGATTTCAGAACCCCTGATCTTCGGCATGACGTTCGCAGTAATCATGAACATCGCTTTTCCGATGGTGTTCGGGTTTTTTCTGGTCGGCCGGCGCAAAATTATTGAAGCTTTCACCGGTATTTACAAAAACGACAAAAAGCGCCTCAAATAAGTCTGTTAGCCGGCTTATTCAGGAACCGAAGCAAATGTATTGTTGATCCAGCGCGCAATTGCCGGGTATTCTCCGGGCGCAAGGTTGATCGGAAAATTCACTGCCCCCGATGCGGTTTCCAGGTTGAAAACATTGTTGTAGAAGCCAAGCGCTCTGGGTACCGGCACCGGCAGGAAAAGATCGTAACCCATGAAGGAAACGGCCGGCCGGGTGTCGGTCAGCCGGCAGAGCGTCGGCGCAAAGTCGAGCTGGCAGCAGAGCTGGTCGAGCACTTTTCCTGAAGTCTGCCATGACCGCTCCGCCACAAAAATCAACGGCAGACGGCTGTAGAGATAGTATTCGCCACCAACCAGGTCGCTGTGGCCGTAGTTTGGCATCGGGTAATGGTCGGCAGTCACGATAATCAGAGTTTCGTCATCGAGCAACCCTTTTTCGGCAACTGTGGTAAAAAACTCTTTGAGGCAATGGTTGGTCCAGTAAATCGAGCGCACCACCTGGCTCGGGTGCGCGGCAACCTCAGGCGGCAGCTTGTCAGAAGGCAGGCCGCAGTATGAAGGCGGCTGGTGCATGTCGATGGTTTTGGCGAGCAGCAGGTAACTGCCGTCACGTTTCTGCTGCATGATCTTCAGAGTCTTGTCGTAAACGACGTCGTCATGAAACCCCCAGTCGTTCACCGGCGGTTCCGGGTATTCATGTGCGAGATCCTCATACGAAATGTATTCGTCGACGCCGAGAATATTTTTGAAAATGACGTTCTCACCGCCATAAAATCGGCTGTTGCCGGTTATCAGAATACCCTGCGTTCCATGCTGCTGGTGCATCAGCTGAAAAAGACTTTGCGAGCCGGTTTTCTGAATCAGATGGTAGTCAGGCGGCACTTTTGAGCAGAGAAGCGTGATCAGCCCCTGCAGAGTCGGGTAGGAAGAATTACGAAAATCTTTTGCCGACGGGTATTTCTGCATCAACAGGTCGAGAAAATCTGAAGCGGCAGCAGGAATCGCAGAATTGACCGAGTGAAAATAATCGAGTGCCAGCGATTCGTGCACCAGTATAACAACCCTTTTAAATGGTTTTTCGGGTGGTGGTGCTTCAGCCAGGGGCATTTGCATAAGGCCCATGCTGCGCAGTTCAGCGACGTTTTTCTCTGAAAGCTGTTGCCAGACGGCTGACGGCGCTCCCGGCCTGGCGTTCCAGATGTTAACGAAAATGCCACTGCCGAGGTTCTGCAGAAATGAATTTTTGTTAAGCTGCGCCAGTTCTCCGGTCCAGAGAGGGGCTGCTGTAGGCTCGTCGAGCCGCAGCGGTATCATCTGAGCAGCGGCGCCACACAGAATTATGATCAAAGTCAGTCTGAGCTGGCGACGACGCTGTTCGGTGCCGTCGGCAGCAAAACCATTCGCCAGAATATAAGAAGACAATGCAAAAACAATCAGCAGACAAATCAGCAGCAGCAGAATTACAACATCTCCGGCAGTCAGAACTGCTTTAATGGCATAAATATTGATATCGTGCAGAATCCCGGTATTGAGGCGGGCCAGAGAAAAGAAAAAGCAGATCGAGTCAGCAATCAGCAGAAACAGTGCCGTCGTCAGAGTCACTGCAAAAAGAGGCGGGCCGAAGCGCCGACCGGCAGACAATGGCAATATCAGCCAGCACAGGGCAATAACAGCGGTATCGGCGGCGATACCGCGAGCCAGAGCCGGAATCAGACCATCGATATAATGCAGGTCGAGCTGTCTGATCACAGTCAGATTGTTGCCTAAAAGAGCGAGCAGCAGAGGCAGAATCACAAACAACAGTGTCTTGAAACTATGACTGGTCAGGCTTATTACCCTCTTTCAGACAGATTTTCGGGCGATTTAAGACTGCGGGCAGTATAACAAATCTGCAGGGCAGCGGCAAATCTGCTGCAAAACTGCTTGACAAAGCGGCGATAAAATCAGGATATTACTACAGACAACCCGGGTAAAAAGCGATACCGACAGAATAAGAGGAAAGAAATTGAAAGAGCTGGCACTCCCAATCACTGACCCGGTGCTGATTTTTGCCATTCTTCTCTTCATTATCCTTTTGACGCCACTGCTGCTTAACCGCCTGAGAATTCCGCACCTGATAGGTATGATCATCGCCGGTGCTGCGGTCGGCCCGCACGGGCTAAACCTGCTGCACCGCGACAGCGCCATTGTACTGTTCGGCACGGTCGGGCTTCTGTATATCATGTTTCTCGCCGGGCTCGAAATCGAGATTGCCGACTTCAAGAAAAACAGCAGGCGCAGCCTGATTTTTGGCCTTTACGCCTTCTCGATACCAATGTTTCTCGGCATACTTGCCGGGCATTACTGGCTGCAGATGCCGCTTTTATCATCTGCCCTTCTGGCAAGCATGTTTGCCTCACACACTTTGATTGCCTACCCGATTGTCAGCAGCTTTGGCGTTATCCGTAATCAGGCGGTCGTGATCACCATTGGCGGCACAATGATCACCGACACTCTTGCCCTGCTGGTTCTGGCAGCCGTCGTCGGAGTCACCAGCGGCACGATTACCGAAGGGTTCTGGCTGCGCATCGGCCTGTCGCTGGCCGCAGTCAGTGCCGTGATTCTTTTTTTATTCCCGCTCGTCGGGCGCTGGTTTTTTAAGCGCTTTGACCAGAGCATCGCGCAGTTCAATTTCGTTCTTGCGATGGTGTTTCTGGCATCGTTTCTTGTCGAACTTGCCGGTGTTGAACCGATCATCGGGGCTTTTCTCGCCGGTCTGGCGCTGAATCGCCTGATTCCGCGGGTATCAGCACTGATGAACCGCATCGAATTTGTCGGAAATGCGCTTTTCATACCATTCTTTCTGATCGGGGTCGGCATGCTGATCGACTATCGTGCCTTTTTCAGAGATTTTCACACTCTGAATGTGGCGGTCACCATGACGGTTATCGCTACTATCGCCAAATATCTGGCGGCCTGGCTGACCCAGAAAACCTTCCACTACTCAGATGACCAGCGCCGGTTGATCTTTGGTCTCAGCAATGCGCAGGCGGCCGCCACCCTGGCTGCAGTTCTGGTTGGTTACAACGTCATCACCGGGTATACGCCAGAAGGCTTGCCAATAAGGCTTCTCGACGACAGTATTCTCAACGGTACGATTCTGATGATTCTGGTTACCTGCACCATTGCATCGCTGGCGGCCCAGAGAGGAGCCGAAAGTCTGGCCTTGAAGCGTCAACTTGGCAGTGAACATCATGAAACCGGGCATGAAGAGCGCATTCTTATTCCGGTTGGCAATATCGAAAACGCCACGGAACTGGTTAACCTCAGCGTTACCGTAAAATCGCGGCAAAGCCAAAGCAGTCTCTATGCCTTGACCGTTATTAACCAGACAAGTTCAGAAGAACTCGACGAAAAGGAAGCGCAGGCGATTCTTGACGCGGCCAAAAAAGCGGCAAGCGCTACTGATAACAAGCTTAAACGTCTGCTGCGCTATGACCACAGCGTGATCAATGCCATCAACGGCATCGCCAGGCATTACCGCATCACTGACCTGATTCTCGGCCTTCATCACCAGAAGAGTCTGAGCGATACTTTTCTCGGGCACCTCACCGAAGGCATTCTCAACAGCTGCAACGTCACAACAATGATTTATCGGCCAAGACAGCCTCTGTCAACGGTAAAACGCGATATTGTCATCGTGCCTGACCAGGCCGAACGCGAAGTCGGTTTCCCGTTCTGGGTGTCAAAAATCTGGAATATAGGCCGCAACACAGGTTCAAAACTTGTTTTTTATGGTTCAGAACGCACCTGTGAATATCTGCGTGAAATCAACCGCAAGTTTCCGATCGAGGCTGAATTCAATATTTTCGAAGACTGGAGCGACTTTCTCATACTCGCCAGAGACATAAGGGCTGATGACAACCTTATCATTGTCATGAGCCGCCGCAGCGGTCTTTCACATAACCCGGGCATGGAAAAAATCCCTTACTACCTGAACCGCTATTTTACCAGTAACAATTTTATTCTCATCTACCCGATGCAGATAGGTGTCGACGAAAACCGCGAATTCGACATGGCCAGCCCCTCGTTCCTCGAACCGTTGATGGAAAACTTTACCCGTCTGGATGAACTGGGCCGCACAGTCGTAAAACTTTTCAGAAAATTCGACCGCAAACCCGGCAAAGCCGCCGGGCAGAAACAACCCGAAGATCGCAACCCGCCTGACTAGATCAGGCGTTTTACCATGCGCACCTGATTGCCACAGCCAAGAAAAGTACATTCATCGAACTGCAGGCGGGCAAGCATGATACCGCGTCCATGGCATTTGATAAGGTTTTCCGGGTCATTTGGGTCGGGCAGATTGTTAAAATCAAAACCTTCACCCTGATCTGTGACCAGCCATTCACAGCGCTCACGGTTCAGTCTGAACTCGATCTGCACTTTACGGTCGCGATAGGGCTCTGAATGCATACGCTCTTCGATAACCTGTTCAAGACCGTTCGGGCCACGCTCGATCGCCAGACTTTTTTCGTGATAACCAATGCCAAGATTACCGTGTTCAATGGCGTTTATGAGAATCTCCATCAGCCCGAGCCTTATACCAAGGCGATCTTTGGGCTCAAGCGCCGACTCGGTTTCGAGAAGCAGGCGATCGACAATCTTGCTCAGCAGATCGAGGCGATTAGTGATTTCCATACTCAGTTCGCGACGCGAAATGCAGCCAAGCACCTCACGATGCAGAGTGCGATGTTTCAGAATATCTCCATACTTGTTGATGATTTCCTGCAGATCTTTCATCAGAGCAGGTTTTATCAGATAATCATTAGCCTTGAGCCGCAGCGCTTTCAGGGTGTATTCGGGGGTATCGAGAGTGGTATTTATAATAACGAGAGCATCGTTATCGATCTTACGCAGCTTTTCGAGCATTTCCAGACCGTTCATAACCGGCATCTGAATGTCGGCAAAAACGATGTCGGGCTTGAAAGCGTTGAACGCCTGCAGACCGGCCTTGCCGTCAGCGGCAGCCTGAGTTTCGTGGCCAAGGCCTTCAATGGCCATAACCATGAACTCTCTGGTGACTTCTTCGTCTTCAACCACAAGAATTTTCATGAGTTTCTCCTGAAGACCTTAGAGTAAAAACCAGCGTGGTTCCATCATTTTCGCTCGAAATGAATGACAGATTGCCGCCAAGCGTCGCTGCCATGATTCTGGCAGAATAGGTGCCGAGGCCCGAGCCGCGGTCTTTTCCGAAAGTAACGTAACGTTCGAAAAATCTGTCGCGGATCTTTTCTGGAATACAGCCAAGGTTGTGAATCTTCACCGTTGCTTCGGCACCATGACTGAGACTGACTTTTACCAGCCCACCATCAGGAGATGCCTCAATAGCATTTTTCACCAGATTCGAGAAGATCGAAGAGAACAGCAATTCTTCACCGTTCATTTCGAACACCTCTCCGTCCTTCGGTTCATGCCCATCTACAAGAATCTCGCAGACGACATCGCGACTCGAAGCCAGCCCGGAGCATTCGCGCAACACCTCGCGCAGAACTCTGAGAATATCGACACCTTCCGGTTTGAGTTCGTAGGTTCCCTGTTCCATCTTGTATAGATCGAGCGAATGGTGAATCATTTCCATCAGACGGCGGGTGGTTCTGATCTGCAGATTGAGAATGTTCTGCTGCGCCTGGTTGAGAGGCCCGGCCGACATCAGCATATCGGGCGCATTCATAAAAACGGTCATCGGACCCTTGAGATCATGACGGGCGATGCGCTCGATATCTTCGCGCAGTCTGATGTTTTCCTGGAGAATGCAGTTCTGTTTTTCGAGCTGACGCATTGCTGAAGTCAGGCTCAGATGCGTTTTAACACGGGCTCTGACTATGGCAGGACTGACCGGTTTGACGATGTAGTCGACCGCCCCGAGCGCGAAACCGTTCACCTCATCGATCTCTTCGTCACGGGCCGAAACAAAAATGACCGGAATCCTGGCAGTCTGCGGGCTTTCTTTTAGGCGCCGGCAGACCTCGCTGCCATCAATTTCGGGCATGACGATATCCAGCAGAATCAGGTCTGGCGGGTTCGGGCCGCCGGCCAGCTGCAGTGCCTTCTGGCCGTTCATTGCCATGGTCACCTCATATTCGGGCCGCAGAATGCTGCCAAGAATCTCGATATTATCGATGATGTCATCTACAACAAGTATTCTGGGTTTCGTCTGGTTTTCCATATTTATTTTCCCGCGATTATTTGTCAGTCTCGGTGTCGATCTGCAGCCGGGCAGCCAGTTTTGTCAGGGGCTCGACGGCCTGATCGAATTCGCCGGTTCTGATGGCCTTTTCCAGAAGCGTGAATTCGTCGAGACTGCAGACAGATCGCAATTCTTCACTGAGATTCTTGTAACATTCTATCAGCTCAACGCTGCTTTGTTTAAGAAGTTTTATCAGAATCGGCAATTCTTTATTCAATTTTTGGGAAATCTGCAGCGGTGCCTGTCCGTCAAACTCGCCGCTAACCGGTTGTTCTGCCGGCAGCGATACCCTGAGAGCCGAAATGAGTGAGCTGAGCCTTGCTGAGAAATTCTTCACTTCGGTTTCAATCTGAGCGGCCGGGCGCGCCTCCTTGATACAGCGTTCGAGAGCCTGAGCCTGCGTAAACACCTCAGTTGCCCCAAGATTGCCCGAAACGCCCTTGACCGCATGCACGAGCTGAGCTGCCCGGGTTGTATCCCCCTGTTCGAGCAGCTGGGCAATTCTGGCCGAAACATTGGCCTGCTCTTCGACAAACCGGCGCAGCAGCTTGACGTAAAGCGAAAAGTTGCCCATGACACGGCGCATGCCCGAAACGACATCGAGGCCATCAACCCTGAAATTTTCCGGGCTGCTTTCAGCGGTCAGAATTTTGACCGGCTGCGTCTTCGGAATCTGCTGATCCGGGCGACAAAAGCGCCTGATCGTCTGAAAAAGATCTTCAGGATTGATTGGCTTGACGATATGTGCATTCATGCCTAACTGCAGACAGCGGTCGCGGGCATCACTCATTGCATGGGCGGTCATGGCGACGATCGGCAGTTCGGCAAATCTTGAATCAGCTCTGATCATGCGGGTCGCATCGAGACCATCCATGTGGGGCATCTGCACATCCATCAGAACGATATCCCACGGAACATCGGCGGCCATGATCTCTTCGACCGCCTGACAGCCATCACTGGCGATGCGCACCGAACAACCGGCCTGCTGCAGGAGCTCCAGTGCAATTTCCTGGTTGATCAGGTTGTCTTCGGCAAGCAGAACTCTGACGCCGTAAAGCTGGTTTTTCCAGTCATGCTCTTCAAAATGCTTCATACCCTGCCGGCGCAGTACCGGGGCAAAAATGCCGATCACCGTGTTCATCATGTCAGACGGTGTTATTGGAGCCATGATCACGTCATCGGCAATGGTGCTGCGAATGGTTTTGTCATTGCAGAGCGCCGAAAACTCTTCACGGTGAGCGACCAGTACGACCGCCGGGCGCTTTTTCAGAGCCGGGTCAGTGCGAATAATGCGGGCCAGTTCGACGCCATCCATATCAGGCAGTTTGATATATATGAAAACCAGGTCACAGACCTGTTCTTCCGGCTGTTTTTTCAATGTTTCAAGCAGTTCGCGGCCCGAAGGCACGAGCCTGACCGAAGCAGAAGACATTTCCAGATGCGCCATCAGACCACGCCATGGCAGCACCCGGCTGTCGGTGATTATGAATTTTCGCCCACCGAGAACCTCTGAAACCGGCTGAGCCTTCACCGTTTCAACTCCGAACCAGGCCGAGAAAAAGAAACGGCTGCCGCGGCCAGGCTCTGATTCAACTTCGAGCTGGCCACCCATGGCATTTGCCAGCTTGCGCGAAATGCTCAGACCAAGCCCGGTACCTCCGTATTTGCGCGTTGTAGAGCCATCAGCCTGCGAAAAGTCTTCGAAAATGCGCTTCTGCTGTTCCGGTGAAAGACCGATGCCGGTATCGCGCACCGAAAATTCAAGTTTGACCTGTGCCTCGATTTTTTCGAGCAGCGCCACTCTGACCTCGATCTCACCACGCTCAGTAAACTTGAATGCATTTGAAACCAGGTTGGTCAAAATCTGGCCCAGCCGATGCGGATCACCGACAAGATTTTCAGGGATATCCGGTGGAATCATAAAAAAGAAATAGATTTCCTTGCCGTTGCCACCTGTCGAAACGACGTTGGCGAGATCGCTCATCACCTCGTCGAGAACAAAGCTGGTGTTTTCGATATTGAGTTTGCCTGCCTCTATCTTTGAAAAATCAAGAATGTCATTGATCAGCTCAAGCACCTTGTTACCGGAAACAAGAATTTTGTTGAGATAATCGTGCATCTTGTCAGGCATGCCCGACTTCAGAGCCAGATGTGAGTAGCCGATTACCGCATTCATTGGCGTTCTTATCTCATGACTCATGTTGGCAAGGAACTGACTCTTGGCGATATTCGCCGCTTCGGCAGCTTTTTTTGTCTCTTCGAGGGCCTTCTGGGTGTTCAGGCTCTCGGTAATATCCTCTTTTACCGCTATAAAATGGGCAATCCGGCCTTCGGCATCGATAACCGGCGATATATTGGCGGACTCCCAGTAAAGCTCGCCCGTCTTGCGCCGGTTGCAGAAGCGGCCGGTCCAGCTTTTTCCGCTTAGAATCGTCTGCCACATATCATGGTAATACTCAGATGAATGCACCCGTGAGTTGACAATTCTCGGATTCTGACCGATCACCTCATCGCGGCTGTAACCGCTGCTTTTACAGAATGAGCTGTTGACATACTCGATAATTCCATCGGCATTGGTGATGACAACCATATTTGCACTGTTTTCGATGGCACGCGACAGCAGCATCATGCCGTGCATCGAATCGGCGAGTTCATTCAGAGCCTGTTGCCGCCCATAGAGAGCGAATGCGAAAATAGAGAGAACAATACTGAGAATGAAACTGCTGACCAGCACGAAGGCAGAATCAAAACGCCGCAGCGATTCCTCGTAAGAGGGCAATGAAAAAAATCTGGCATACAGAAACCTGCCACAAATATCAACCGTAGCCGTTGCGATAAAACGCGAGCGTCGGCAAATATCCTTGCCAAGGCCAGTTGAATCGCACACCATTGTCTCGGCGCTTTCCAATTCGCCATCAAAGAGCTGCACGCCGATCTCTTCCTTATAATCACCAAGAACCGAGTGAACGTATTCAACAAGGCAAACCGGGCTGATCACCATTCCTGACAACTGCCGGCCCATCGCTGCATTTTTTTTTGCGTGAACTTTTCTGAAAACCGGAAAAACTCTGAGAAACCCGGTTTTTATCTCAGCCAGCGCGGCACTCTCGATCAGATTTATCCGGCCTGAAATTGCGGAGCTGCCTGTTCTTGCCGCCTCTTCGACCGCCTGACGCCGCACCGGGTCGGATAGAAGATCAAAACCGATGCCCCGGTCTATCTGGCTGTTTTGCGGCGAAACCATAATCACAGGCAGATACCTGTCTCTTTTTCCCGCGGGAATAATCTTAACTGGTGATGACGAGACAGTCGGGGTTTCTGTGTCGCCAGGCGTGCTTTCGCCGCTCATGAACTGAGCGAAACCAATCGCGTAAACCCCGGGGTAAAAACGCTGCACCTGCAGAGAAACAACAAAAGAGTCCCATTCCTGGCTGGTTACCTCTGATGAGGCTTCAAACAAGGCAGCGCAACTGCGCAGCAACGCATCGTGACCATTCGAAACTGCGGCCAGACGATGTCTGAATTCATCTACGGAAAAATTGAACTGAACGGTATCACGGGCAAAATCTTTGGTCGTCACCTGATTCCAGACCCAGACCGATGCAATGAATGACACGGCCAGAACCAGCCAGGGAATCAGCCACCCGGCATTCTTTTGCCCTGTACCGTGTCTTTTAAGAGCCGAAGCATCGTTGCTCGATGGCTTCCGGTCCATTTCTGTACCTCTGATCGTTTTTTGTCTGAGACTGCGCCTGGGCAGAACAAACGAGGCAGGTAGCAACAGACGGTTCACACACCTCGCTCAAAGCGTACACAGTCTTGATTTTCTTTCTCAAGTATAGCACGACCTTAAAACGGGAAACGGATTATTCAAAAAAAAATCGGGGCTGCTTCGCCAGCATGCGAAACAGCCCCGACTGCAGACTCAAATGATTATTTGTCGCGGCGGATAATGTGATAGCCGAACGGGCTCTTCACTACACCCGATATTTTGCCCACCTCGAGCGCATAGGCGGCATCTTCGAACTCTTTGGCCATCATGCCCCGGCCAAACTCGCCGAGAGAACCTGAAGCCGACTTGCCACTCGGGCAATCGGAGTTTTCAGAGGCGATTTTGCCAAAATCTTCGCCCTTTTTAATGCGCGCAAGAAGTTCTTCGGCCAGTTTTTTAGCCTCTTCGTCGCTTCTCGTCGCCTCACTGCGTTCAGCACCCTTGTAGGCAAGAAGAATATGGCTGGCAGAGACCTTATCGCTGGCCACTGCAGCCGCCGCACCGGCAACTGCAGCAGTGCCCGAAGCATCAGCAGGCGGTGCCGGTTTCGGCTTCGCCTCGCTGAGGTCGGCAGACCTGAGCATCAGCGGCTTAACCCGGTGCTCATGCAGAGCGTAAAGCATTTTTTTCGCATTGGTGGCCAGTTCATCGGCAAGAGAGCGAACCGCTGCATCAGAACCGGCGTATTCAGTACCAAGCCACAGCAGATGCATTTTACCTTTGCCCGGAATCTCGACAGTGCCTGAACTGATCAGCATCTGAAGCTTCAGACCGTCGAAACTTTCAACATTCAGCGTCAGACGATCAGACAGATCTTTATGCAGCTCCGGGCTGTCGGTTGCGATAAAATCGTCGAAGGTCAGGTTGGCGAAGAAGTTCTGCACCGCCGGCAGGGCCGACTGTTTTGTCTGCATGTCTTCAGCAAGCCCGCTCAAAACCAGACTGTCGGTGGCCCCGGCGCGGGCCAGGCTGAATTCTTCCTTGCCGTCTGCGTATTTCCAGGCGATCTGCTTCAATTTGTCGGCACTGATTTTGACCAGCTCTTTGCCCAGCCAGTTTTTCTGGTCTTTATCAAGCCAGATAAAGCTCGACAGCAGATAGACATAGTCTGACCCGCCGAAGCGGAAATACTGGCCATCGTTGCCAAAACCCTGGCTGCCGTCGACCGATTTCGCCTGCCGCCCCTTGCCCAGATACAATTCTCTGACAGTTACGCCGGCCCCGTCTTTTAGAGTTATCAGGGCACTGTCGGCGCCACTCACGACCGCAGCATCGGCAGCGACCGAAGCGACGCCAAGATCGGCGTGACGCTGCGGGTTGCCGCTGACGCTTTCAACAATTTTGGCGGCATTGACCCGCTGAAAGAAGTCTTCGAGGCGGTTCGGGTCGACGCGCATGTCATGCAGACCCGGCAGGCGCCAGACGCCATTGACCTTTTTCAGCTCTAAAGCGCCCTGGTCAGACCTGATAGTTATACCCGAAATACCGTCGATATCGGCAGCTTCAACCAGGCTTTTGCCGACAAACGGGTCAGGAGCCACGCCAGGCCGGCTGCCATGCTGCAGCGCGAACGCCACAGCCACAAGCACAATGGCAATCAGCAATAATTTCAGGTTTTTCACAGCATTGACCTCCTGGTGTTCTGTCTGAAATAGATGTAACTGCCGAGAAGCATCACAAGAATCGGCATGAGCAGAAGATTAACGAAAGTAACCCTGGCACCGAGGCTTTCGATATCCTGGCGCAGCAGTTTGCGTATTTCGCGGCGCCGACGCATGGTTTCAGACTGTTCGGCGCGGGCGCGTTCGACTTCACCGCGTTGTTCAGCGCTCAAAATCAGGCGTTCGCCATCTTTCTTCTGTGACTGCAGCTGATTGATACGATTCTGAATCTCTTCGAGCTTGCGGGTCAGGGTGATTTCCTCTTCCTGCCACTTTTTCTGGGCTTCGCGCTCGATCTCTTCGACTCTGGTAAACGAGCGGTTTGAACGGTTGCGCGAACGCACCGCGATCAGATCGGAAGAACCGGCGAGCAGATCGACCGAGTTGGCGATAAAGGCCAGGTTGTCGTTAAGCGGCTGCAGCAGCAGGCTGCCGAAGAAGTTTACCGCTCTGACAGAGTAATCATTCTGCAGCAGGTCGGTATCGGCAACCACCATGACCGAAACAGCCGAAGCGGCTTTGGCTACGTGTTTTGTTTTAAGATCGGCATGGCGGGCTTCTCGGGCTTTTTTCGCATCTTCAGTTTCGCCCTCGGGAGCGGCAATTGCCGGAGGTTCTGCAAAAGCCGAAGCGAACTGACCTCTGATCATAGCGGCAAGCGTCTTCTGACTGCCGGTTGCCGGCAGGCTGCGCACGATTTCGTCAGGAACGGTCATCGCCTTCATGATATCGGTTTCGTTACCGGCGGCCGTGGTCTGCAGAACATTGGTGAATTCGTAAGTTGAGCCCTGAGCCTTGCTCAAGAAGCCTGAATTGACGAGCAACATGCCGTTGAGTTTGCCGCTGACGGCAGCTTCGCGATTGAAAGATTCACCTTTGATGCTCAACCAAAGCGGGTGATTGCCAAGCCCCTGCGGGCCCATGTTGACCTGAGTCGCAGAATTCACGTCGGCGGCAAGTTTCTGCGGGCTGTAATCGACGCCCCAGGCCTTGAACAGAGCCGGAACATCTGACGAGCGGTTCATCATACCCATGAACGGGTTGGCGGCGGCCTGCTGGTTGTCGGCCATTGCTGCCGGGTCGACCATAACGATCGCCCGCCCGCCTTTGACGACGAACTGGTCGATTGCATAAACCGTCGATTCGGGCAGGTTTTTCGGGTGAATGACCATCAGCAGATTGATTTCGGGGCTGATTGTGTCGCTGTTCTCTTCGACTCTGCGAATCTCAAAATTCTTGCGCAGTTCTTTGACAAAAAGCCAGTCATCGGGCTGTCCCGGCTGTGGCGCCATGAACGGCATGTTGTCAGCTCTGAGAACCGGCAGTGGTGAGAGAATGCCAATTACCGGTTTTTTCGCGGCCGAAACCTGAACGATGGCACGGGTGATGTCGTATTCGAGAAATTCTTCGCGATCGACGGCGAAGAACGGAATCACCTCTTCCTTGTCGGCGGCCATAGCCACCATGCCAAGATAGAATTTTTCGCCGGTCGGCAGGCCGGCTGCGGCAAGACCGTATTTAACCGCCCATTCTTCGACATCAGTGTCGGGCTGCGGGTCGAGAACTTCGAGTTCAAGCCTGCCGCCGCTGGCAGACACGTATTCGCCGAGAAATTCCTCTACCCTTTTCCCATACTGTTTATAGAGAAAAGGCACGTTGGCCATCGAGCGCGAAAAATAGAATTTGAGGCGGGTTTTATCATTGAGTTTGCCGAGCACCGCCTTCGTACCTTCAGACAGGGTGAACAGCTTTTCGGCAGTCAGGTCGGCACGCAGAACCGCAAAGCCCGAAATGAAATTCACCGCGATGAGAATTACGCCGAACAGCAGCACTGAAGCCAATGAAGCCGCAATGCCGCCAATTTTTGCATTATGATTGGTATTACTGGTCATTGTCTGCCTCCTTACTCGGCTTTCTTGCGCTCAAGCACCAGGGCGTTGGCCGCAAGCATGAACACGATCACCGAAATGAAATACACCAGATCGCGGCTGTCGATCAGGCCACGCTGAAAGCCCTGATAATGCGTGAAAAAGCTGAAGGCCGAAATCGCGTCAGACAGCCATACCGGCAGATAGCGGTTCAAAAAGTCGGTAAAGACGCCAACACCGAGCATCAGCATCGCAAAGCAGGCAACGACCGAAATTACAAAGCTGATGACCTGATTCTTGGTCATCGCCGAAAACAGGCAGGTAACCGCGAGAAAGCCGCCCGCCAGCATGAATGAGCCGAGATACGAGCTGAAAATGATGCCGTAATCAGGGCTGCCAAGATAAGCGACCGTAAGCACCATCGGGAAAGTCAGCACCAGTGCAATGCCTATAAACAGCCAGGCGGCGACGAACTTGCCGGCCAGGGCTTCCCACAGGGTGATTGGCAGTGTGAACAGCAATTCGATCGTGCCGCTCTTGCGCTCTTCAGACCAGAGGCGCATCCCGACCGCCGGCACCAGAAACAGATACAGCCAGGGGTGCCAGATAAAGAACGGCTCGAGCGTAGCGATGCGGTTTTCGAAAAACCTTGAAATGAAGAAAGTGCAGCCAGAGGTTGCCAGCAGGAAAATCACAATAAAGACATAAGCGACCGGCGACTCGAAATAGCTTTTGAGCTCGCGTTTCAAAACGGCTTTGAAGTTTCTCATCTGGCAACGCCCCCTTTCGTCAGGTTATAGAAGACTTCGTTCAGATCGCCCTTTTCGACGGTGAAGCCGTCGACCTGCCAGTTTTTCTGGTGAACGAAACTTGCGGTTTCGTGGGCGATCGACTTGCCGCTCATCGGGTAAAGGCGCAGCCTGATGACTTTCTTGCCGTTCTTTTCAGAACCACCTTCTTCGGCTGATGGCGTCAGGTCGGTCACACGATCGACGAACTGCACCTTTTCGAGGCCGGCCAGAGCGTCTTTGACATCGACGCCGATCAGTTCGAGAGTGATGGCGCCGTGAAGCTTCGAGCGGCTGCGCAGTTCTTCGGGGCTGCTGTCGGCGACGATTTTTCCCTCGCCGATGATGATGGCACGACTGCAGACCGCTTCGACCTCTTCGAGAATGTGGGTCGAGAGAATGATGCACTTTTCGCGACCCATCTGTTTGATGAGGTTGCGCACTTCCTGCTTCTGGTTGGGGTCGAGACCGTCAGTCGGCTCATCGAGAATCAGATATTCAGGGTCATGCAGAAAAGCCTGGGCGAACCCGACGCGCTGCCTGAAACCTTTCGACAGGGTGTCGATCTGCTGGTAGGCAACCTCTTTGAGATTGCAGGTTTCCATTATCTTCTTAACCCGGTTCAGGCGCTCGTCACCGTCGTAACCGCGTACTTCGGCTGCGAACATGAGAAAGTCAAAAACATTCATGTCGCGATAAGAAGGCGAAGATTCAGGCAGATAACCGATCTTCGCACGCGCTTCGAGCGGCTGCGCGATCACGTCGAAGCCGCCGACAGTTGCCGTACCCGACGTGGGTGGCAGAAACGTGGTAATCATCTTCATGGTTGTCGATTTGCCCGCGCCATTCGGCCCGAGAAAGCCAAGGATTTCGCCCTTGTCGACCGTGAATGATATGTTGTCTACGGCCTTTATCGAGCCAAAATGCCGGGTCAGTGACTGTACCGCAATCATGGCAAAACCTCCTTACATTCTTTCTGAAAATCTCTTGACCCGAAAGAATCAAAAAGGTTTCAACTTTTTTTAAAAAATTGTTTCAGGCACCCAGTCCTTCGCTGAACACCTTTTTGAGTACCCCGCCTGAAAATTCATGAATTTCATACCAGAAGCCCTCGTAATAGCGGCCATAAATAATGACCTCCATTGTTCCGTTGCCGTCGAGATCGACGACAAAAGAAACTTTATAGGCATTCGGGCTGTCAGCCATGCCCTCGATGCCTTCATGATTATAATTTTCACGCAGCGCCGTCGTTTCGACCTTGCCATTTTTCAGGCAACGAAAAAGCACCAGCGAATAAGTATTGGCAACGGTAACCGGCACAGTGGCATCGACATTGTCGGCAACGATAAAAACCTCTTCGCTGCCGTCGCCATCGAGGTCGACGCGAATGACCTGCCTGAGCTTTGGCGCCGATGTGATGCCATTTTTTTTGAGATACCCGGCCACGATTTTTTCATAGGTTTCGAGCCCACCGCTTTGCAGGCGGGGCTTTCTCGGCATCGCCGCCTTGTCGGATGCGACTCTGAGAATTACCTCGCCACCTTCGCCCGCATCAGGGAAAGTGATATCCCAGTATTCGCCCGGCCCCTCTTCGCGGCGCGGCATGCCGCCCTGCTGATCAGGCAGCTGCCGGTCAAACGCAAAAGCTTTCCAGGTCTGACTGGCAATTAGTTTA
>DAOQWI010000008.1:0-39873 GCA_035342015.1 Candidatus Ozemibacteraceae bacterium
CAGGCCGAAAACTCTAAAACCCACCCCACAAAAAATAGCAGCGCTATTTTTCGGTGGTAATATGATATTGCCTGTTTGCTGATAAATCATTAGAATTGGGGAAATCTAAATTCTGAGGGTTTGTTTATGATCAAACAGGTTGCCGGGCTGCAGCTTCTGATGATGCTTATGATTCTCACGTCACTGATTCACGGGCGCCTGCAGGCTAATCAGTTCGCGTATGTGTTTCCGCCAAATATCTCTCTACAGATTGTCGACCAGATTGAAGAAGCCGGCAAAATAAGGTTGACAGCCATAATTGAAAGTCGTCTCGGCACCATTGAAGATCTTGAAATCTTCTTTGAAAGTTCAAAAGACCTGCAGATTCTCAGCAACGCGAGTGTCATCAAATCAGTGCCCCAGGCCTCACCGCGCAAGGTAAAGATTCTCGCGGTCAAAACCGGCCAGAAAGCAGATGAGATGGGTTCATGGCTGAAAATGGGGGTCAGGTTTACCCCCGACTATCAGGCAATAAAGGCTGCAGTCAACGATAAGCAGATCTACCCCGATGATTTTGAGCGCCAGAAACTGCTGAACGTGGTAGAAAAAAACCTGTCTGAAAACGCACGCTACCTCGAAGCCGTAAGGCATTTCGTCAACCGATAAGGGGAATCTATGCTTAAACGCTCTCTGCTGCTGACCCTGCTGGCAATATTTTCGGCCTGTTTCGCACCTTCTATCTGGGCAGCCGAAACGACAGTCACTACCAGCTATACGGCAATAACCGCATTTGGCCCAGTCAACAACTTGCAGCAGAATGTCCCCGAAGGTGAAAAGGTAATCATCTCTGCCGACGGCCAGAATGCCTACCGGGTCAAAACCATTAAAGTGACAGACGAAGCGCACCTGATTCGTCTGATGGGAGCAGCAACTGAAAACGAGCTGACCGACCTGCAGAAAGGACTCCTCGAAACCTACCGTTTTGCGCGGCAGGCCGAGTTCGATTCTCTAAAAACCAGAATTCCAGGCCAGTCGAAGGTTATCGACCTGAACCTGGTCGACATCACCGGTTATACAGACACGAGCCGATATACAAAAATCACTGATGATTTCTGGCCGCAGAACTCGCGCACCTACCGCCGATCCAGCGATGGTTTCGAGCTGCATTCAGAAATCCGCATCAGCGGCACCGACTGCCTTGGCTACGGTTCTGACACCGCCAGAAGCATGCAGAGCACTTTCGCCCACGAATTCGGGCATGCGCTCGACAAAACATTCACCGAAGCCAATGCCTATGGTCACGACGGCGCTCACTACGTCAACGAAAAAATCGAGCCAAAAGCATCTTTTGCCGAAGGCTTTGCCAACTTCATAAAAATGCTCTTCTTTCCCGAAGAAGAGAAAGAATTTCGTGACAGCCTCAAGACTGTAAAAATTGAAAGGCCGCAGGGTGGTTACGATGAATACCCGATCGCCAGTGTTCAGATCAATGGTGAAGGCTTTCTTGATATCGAAGCGATCAATGCCCTGATTTTTACCCGCCTGGCCGCAGATCTGCCCGACGGGCAAAAACTGGTTCTCGATTCATTCGAAAAACACAACCAGCAGGAAAACCGCATGAGCCGGTTTCTTCAGAACTTTATCAAAGACTATCCGCAGCACGCTGCATTTGTGGCACAGACCCTCGATCGTGAAACGTTCGGCCGGCTTTCTGACGCAGATGTTCGCCTGATTCTCGGCAGCAACGCCGACGTGCAGAAATACATCGCCGGCAGGAATGTCGCCAATCAGGCTCCACCCGCCTCACAACCGGAAGAAAAGACCCAGGCAGTTACACACAAACCTGGAACCATCTACAAATGGAAAGACGCTCAGGGCAACTGGCAGTTTACCGACCAGCCACCGCCTGCAGGGGTTGAATACACGACTCGCGGCAGCACCGCTACACCTGGCAAGGCCAGCCCGGTAAAAATCGAAAACCCTGATACTGACCCGTTCATTATCGGTTACTGATTACTGCTGTTTTTTTCAGTCCGACGCAGCGTTTCAATGAGAATACCGGTCATAATCAGCAGGGTTCCGGCAATCGCTGAATTCGAGCTTTTTTCGCCCAGGAACCACCAGGCCATGATCATTGCCACCGGCGGTTTGAAAAAGAACAGATAACTGGTACGGCCAGCCGAAAGGTATTGCATCGCCTTCATGAAAGTCAGATAACCAAGGCCGGTTCCTATTATTCCAGAACCAAGCAGATTGGGCCATGTATGCGACGGTGGCCAGAATCCTGCCCCGAAGAAATGCAGAAGCGGCAGATAGAGAATCAGCGCCGGCAGGCAGCTCATTACCAGAACGACAAGACTGCCATGCTTCTGCAGCTGGCGCTTTGATAAAACGGTATAAAGACCAAAACCGATCATCGCCACAATCCCTGAAGCAATTCCGAGCGGTGTATCGACAGATGCATCAGCTCTGACGGCAATAAGCGCCACCCCGGCCAAACCGAGCAGAAGAGAAAAAATTCTCTTCAGGCTCATTTCTTCGCGCAGCAGCAGCCATGCAAAAAAATTCGTAGCCACCGGATTGGCAGCAATCAAAACCGCAGCCGTCGAAGCTTTGGCATATTTTATACAGACCGAATGAGCTCCCATGCTCAAAAAGATGTTCATACACCCAAGCAGAGCAAGGTAAAACAGATCGGTGCGCTGCAGTTGCAGCAACTGCCTGAATCTCGTCAGCAGAACGAATGGCAGCAGAGTCAAGGTGCCAATAAGAAAACGCCAGAAGTTCATAAGCATTGGAGCCATATCGTTTCTGACCGGACTGACCATTATCTCGATCGAGGAGAATGCCAGAACGGTAAAAACCAGATAAAAACCCGCCACAATTTTTTCTCTGAACGTCAGAGTTGTCTGCTGCATCGGCTTTTCCTGCAATAGATCATTAAATTAGAGGCAACCAGCATCGCGATAATAGCACGAAGAGCCACCGTTTTATCAACTCAATTTTGGCGATATCGACTTTCAGTGACGGTAGATGGTTTTTTAAATCATAAAATTCTGATAAACTTTGTACAATCAACAGCGGTATTATTTGACGTTAAATTTTACCGGAGACAGGGAGACACGCATGAATCTTAACAGCAGAATCCAGAAAAAATACGCCTTTCATCGTATTCTTGGCCTGTTACTGATCGCGGCGCTGATTGGCGTCAGCCCGGGAATTTTCGAAAATCTTTCGATAAACAGACTGCAGGCAGCCACAGCCACCCCATTCACCGAAAATAAAGTTGCCATCGACAAAGATAACCCGATGGCCGTCAGCTCTGCTACAGGCGAAGCAGCCTCGGCAACCGCCGTCATCTCTGAAAATGAGGTTGATGATGCGGTAAAAAAGAAAGAGATGAGCAAGGCTGAAGAAATCGCCTGGTCGATCGGCAAGGCGCTTCTGCCAACCCTTGCGGTCATGGCCTTTTCTGCCGCCGTAGTCTGCCCGCTGGCCTGGGTAGTCGTCGGAGCCGTTGCTGTCGGTGCAACTGCTGCTGCTGCAATGACCCTCGCTTACGAGCTGCGTAAAAACTCTTTCAGAGACGAAGGCAGCAAGAAAGGCATGGACAAGATTCTGCGTGAAGTCAGTATTCAGGCGGCAATCAGCGGCGCTCTCGCTCCGTTCAACATGCTCACGGGCGGCCTGGTTCAGTCGGTCGGGCCGCTGACAGTAAAAACCATAGTTCAGACCGCAGCCAAGGCCGGTGCCATAAGCTTTCTCGGCAGCACCGTTTCGAATGTGGCCAAAGGCACCGTAACCAATCTCTGGTATGATCACTACTACAACTACGACGAACGCGAGAAAGAGCTGAAAGCGAAGATCGCAAAGCTTTCAGCCATCGACAACCCAGACGAAGAGCAGCAGAAAGAGCTGGTAGCAGCTCTTAAAGAGCTTGACACAATTACCAAAGAAAAATACACCTGGGACAACTTCCGCAAGGATGAACACAAGGCTCTGGTTTCAGCGGGCATCTCAGGGGTTCTCGGCGGCATCGCCGGCCGGCTTGGAGCCGAAAGCAGCTGGGCTAAAATTGCATCGAGCAAGCTTTTTGGCAGCACTTCTAAGGCGAACCTGATTTCAAATGCGGTGATCAGCAATCCGTTTGCCTTTGCCACCGGCGCAGCCAGTGCTGCAGTCGACAAGAAAGAGATCCTCAACCAGATCGAATACAACCGTATGCTGCAGAGCAAATACGAAAAAGATTCTCCGGCCTGGGCCTACTACGAAGGTAAGATCGCTGATCTCGAAACAGCCTACAAAAACATTAAACTTTCCGAGGCAGGCAAATCAGCGATGCTTTCGAACGCCGCAATGCAGACTGCGGTAGTCGGCACTTCTCTTGCAAAAACCCGCCTGTGGGATCTCCCTTCGCAGAAGCGCCAGAAAATTCAGCAGACCTATGAAGAGCAGAACCCTGAATGGCAGAAAGCCAACGAAGTTCGCCAGCGTCTTGAAGTGCGCAAGGCTGACCGGCCACAGCCAGGCGATTATGCGACCAAACAGGAATACTCACAGGCACTGAAACAGTATGCCCGCGATGTAAACAGTCTTCGCACCGAATATCAGAAGGCAAAGGTCGATGCCAGCAACGCTCAGAGTTCAAACGAAAACAAGGCTCTTATAAAAGACATCGAAAAGCAGGTCGCGAATGATATTGAATATGCCCGGCAATCAGAGCTTGCCCGTTCACTTGGCCGGGAGAACTACGTTGAGTTCAAAATCAAAGAACTCAGCAAAAAGCCTGAAAATTCAGAACTCAGTGCCCAGGAACTGAGAGTAAAAGCTCAGGCCGAGGTGGCAAAAGGCTATGACGACGCAGCCAAAGCCAATGCCATGAAGCTCGCCCAGATGGAAGAAAAGGCCAATCGCCAGACCCAGGAACTGCTCGGCAAGGTAGAAAAAGGTAACGATGGCAAGCACTATGTCGTAGTAACTGACGAAAACGGTGTCGAAGTTATGCGCACCGAATACAAGAGCGGCGATGCGGCACACTGGATGGATCGCCTCAAAGGCGGTTCTCAGGCCGAGCTCAAACAGGCTGAAATCGACAATGTGGTCAGACGTGCTTACAATGCTTCTGCCATGGTTAAACCCACCTCTTTCCGCAACGAATACGTCAACATGCGCGTCAACCAGCTCAGAGCCCAGGGAATGACTGAGCAGCAGATAGACAAACAGCTTGGCGGAATTGTCGATGAGGCAAACGGCAAGATGCTGCAGACCTTTGGTGGCTGGAATGGTGTTGCTAAGTCAGAAATCCTGGCTTCTGGTCTTGAAAAAGCCAAATATGACGATGGCGCCGCGCCAGACCTGAACAAGATCGTCGACTTTCTCAAAAAGACGCTTACCAACAAAACCATTTCTACCGTAGAAAGTGAGCTTTCGGGCGGTATTCAGAATGGGCTGCAGGTAGTCGCACCCAAAACCGCAAAGATAATTCCGGTTGCCATACCCTTCGATTCAGAAGAGCGCGACGAAGCTACTTTGAACCGTCTCACCGAAAAGGCAATGCGCGACTATTACAATCGTCGCTGACCATTCTAAAAAAAGCCGGTTGCCTGTCGCAACCGGCTTTTTTTTGCATTTGAATTTAGCCTGCAGATATGAAAAAATGGTCTGATGCAAAAAGCGATTTCCCTGTCTTCAATTATTTTAAGGCTATCCTTATGGCTGGCGGTAGCGGCTGTGCTTTTTTTAACCGCTACTGCCATGTTTGCCGACTTTGACCGGGTAATCAAACTTCTCAGTGGTATTTCTCTTCAGTGGCTCGGTCTCATCATTCTGGCCGTGCTTTTCAATTACGCTTTGCGCTTTGCCAAATGGAGCTGGTTTTTACGACTTCTGAACATAAGAGTTCCCTTCAAACTGAACCTCTGGGTATTTTTTTCGGCCTTTACCATGGTTCTCAGCCCGGCCAAACTAGGCGAACTGGTTAAATCACTGCTGCTGAAAAATCGTCTGGGAATACCCATATCGGCAACCGCCCCGATTATCATGGCAGAACGTCTGACCGACCTGATTGGCCTGCTGATTTTATGTGCTGCGGGATTTTCGCAGTTTGCCTATGGGGGCAGAATGCTTTTACTGACGGGGGCTCTGATCGCATCGGGAGTTATCTGCCTTACCAGACCCTCATTCTGGAACCTGGCAGACAGGGCTCTGAACCTGCATCCAAAACTTGCAGGTCTTAAAAGCGCAGTTCGGGCAATGCAACAGAGTACCGGCAGCATCCTGAATCTTAAGGCAATGATGGTTTCAGTGCCTTTGAGTGCTATTTCATGGGCAGGCGAAGGGGTGGCGCTTTTTATGATCTTTCGCGCCATGGGTCTGCAGACCGACAACCTGCCCGCCATTTCGATTTTTGCACATGCTTTCGGCTCAATTGCCGGAGCCCTTTCATTTCTGCCCGGCGGGCTTCTGGTGACCGAAGGAACAATGGGAATGTTCTTTGTATTCGCTGCAATACCAGAAGCGCAGGCAGTATCGGCAACCTTTCTCATACGCGCCCTGACTCTCTGGTTTGCAGTCTGTCTCGGCACCCTGGTGTTTGCATTCGGGCATCAGCGCTCAGATCTACAGGCATTCACACTCAGCCCGGAAAGCGGCTCAAGCTGTGCAACCGGCGATCAATAAACAACATATCAGAAGGAAACTATGGAAACAGTCGATCTGAAAACCAGAAGAATACTGGAAGATTATAAAAGCGGTCTGATAACAGCAGCAGAAGCAGCCAGAAGACTGGCTGAAAACGGTCAGTCACAACTGCCTGCAGGCCGGACAACAAAAGACAGTGAAGCCCTGACCAAAGACGCGGTGCTGGATACCAGCAGAGAGGCCAGAGCCGGGTTTCCAGAGGCAATTTATGGCGCCTCAAAAACACCACAGCAGGTCTGCGAAATTTTCAGCCGCCTTTACGAAACCACCGGAAAAGCTCTGGCTACGAGATGCAGCGAAGCAACCCTCAAGCTTCTTGCTGAAAAATGCCCGCAGGCAAATATCAACTTCAGCTGTAGCGCTGCCTGGGCAGTATCTGAGGTGGTAATGCGACCGTGGGGACGAGTTGCAATTCTGGCAGCCGGTACTTCTGATATTCCGGTTGCCGAAGAGGCAGCAATCACACTTGATTTTATGGGCTTTGGCGTCGATCGGATTTTTGACGTTGGTGTCGCCGGCATTCATCGCCTGATGAACCGAATCGAGCAATTCCGGAATGCTGATGCGGTAATTGTCGTAGCCGGCATGGAGGGAGCGTTGCCAAGTGTGGTCGGCGGACTGGTTGCCTGCCCGGTAATTGCGGTGCCGACCTCGGTTGGTTATGGTGCCAGTTTCAATGGTCTTGCGGCACTCTTAGGCATGCTGAATTCATGCTCGGCAGGAATTACGGTGGTTAACATTGATAACGGTTTTGGAGCAGCGGCGGCGGCCGTGCGAATTCTGAAAGGAAAAGAACAATGACAACTCTTTACTGGGACTGCTTCAGCGGCATCGCCGGCAATATGGCGGTCGCTTCACTGCTCGATCTCGGCGCAAACCGCCAGAAACTGCTCGATGGGCTGAAATCGATAAACTTCGTCGAGGGTAAGATAGAACTCATTATTGAAGAGCGTCTGGTCGACGGCATCAGGGGGCTGTATTTCAATACGGTCGATGATGAACATGAACACCAGCATCATCATGATGAACACAGCCATTCTGAACATTCGCACTGCCACGGACACAATGATCATGATCACGATCACGAGCATGCACATACGCATTGTCACAGTGATGACAACCGCCACCATCATGCGCATGAACATGGGCACGACCAGCACGGACACTCACCACACAGGGGCCTGCAGGAAATCACAGCCATGATCGATGCGGCCGCCATCAGCCCACGGGCCCGTGAAATCGCCACCAGCTGTTTCAGGGAGCTGGCAGAAGCAGAGGCAATGATTCATGGTAAAAAGATCGATGAAGTGCACTTTCATGAGGTCGGGGCCAGAGACAGCATTGCTGACATCGTGGGCTCAGCGATCTGCCTTGACGATCTCGATGTGCACGAAGTCATCGTCTCACCCGTGCATCTCGGCTCGGGCATGGTCAGGTGCGCGCACGGCATGATGCCGGTGCCGGCTCCGGCAACCGCCCTGCTTCTGAAAGGTTTCAGCGTTGTCTTCGACCACGATGTGCCTTTTGAACTGACAACTCCGACAGGTGCGGCACTGTTGCGCGGCATGAAAGCCAGGACAGCAACCGGCACTCAGACTTTTACCAGAGTCGGGCACGGTCATGGCAGTCTGAAAACTGGCCGGGCGAACTTTTTAAGAGCGTTTCTGATCGAATCGAAAACGGTAAAAAAAAAATCTGATCAGGTAACCCAGCTGACCAGCAACATCGATAACGCCACGGGTGAAGAACTTGGACACGCAATCGGCAAACTTATGTCTGCCGGGGCACTTGATGCCTGCCTGATTCCCATTCTTATGAAGAAAGGGCGCCCGGGGCATCAACTGCAGGTTCTGGTCGAGCATGCAAAGGCGGAAATGATTGAAAATATTATCTTTTCTCTTCTGCCCACCATCGGGGTTCGGCGCTGCAACATCGACCGGTCAGTTCTACACAGAGTTTCGGAAGAAGCCGAAAGCAATTTTGGCAGAATCAGGGTAAAGAAAATTACCACGCCAGACGGCGAAACAGTCATTGAACCTGAATTTGACGAAATCATCAGAATTGCGGATGAAAATAACTGCGCACCGCGAAAAATTAAACAGAGAATTGTCGTTTAATGCACACTGTGCTATCATTGCGCCTGAATCCACACACTTTATGAGGCAGACAATGAACGTCGCAGGAAAGGCCATCAGTATTATTGGAGCCGCCAAAAGCGGGCTTTCGGCAGCCAGAAGTCTGGTTGAAAGCGGTGCACATGTCTTCATATCTGACATCCAGAACGAAGAAAAGCTGAAGCAGAGTCTTCAGCGCGAAGGCCTGACCGGCAAAGTCCAGTTCGAGGCAGGAGGGCACACCGAGCGGGTTCTCGATGCCTCTTTTATTGTTCTCAGCCCCGGCGTAAGACCTGACATACCGGTGCTTGTCGAAGCCGAAAAGCGAAAAATTCCGGTTTACTCGGAGATTGAAGTTGCCTACAGGCTGTCAAAAGGGCGCAGACTGGTAGTTACCGGCAGTAACGGCAAGACGACGACCACTACTCTGCTGTCTCTTTTCTGCCGTGAACAGTTCAAAGATGTCTTTCTCGGTGGCAATATCGGCATACCGATGATGGATTTTGCTGCCAGAACCAGCGAGGATTCGGTTCAGGTTCTCGAGGTCAGCAGTTTTCAGCTTGAGACGATTTCAGAGTTCAAACCTGACATCGCCATGATCACCAATTTTTTTGAAAATCACCTTGACCGCTACCCCAGCTACAGAGCTTATATCGATGCCAAAAAGCGCATTGCGCTGAATATGGGGCCGGAGCACTGGCTGATACTCAATGCCGACCAGCAGAGCATGCGCGAGATGGCCGGGCAGGTCAGATGTAAAACAGCCTGGTTCGGCTGGGACACAGGCGAGCTTTTTCCCTGCTTAACCGTTTGCGGTGAGCACTTTGTTTACATCGACGAAAACAAGAAGAAACACGAACTTTTTCCGGTTGCGTCGGTAAAGCTGATCGGCAGACATAATCTCGAAAATGTTATGGCTGCCGCTCTGGCTGCACTTCTTGCTGGCGTCGAGGCAAAAAATCTTGAGAAGGTAGCCAAAGAGTTTCCAGGGGTTGAGCACCGGCTTGAATGGGTTGCCGATATCAGTGGCATTACCTTTATCAACGATTCAAAGGGCACTAACTGTGCTGCATCTATTACGGCTCTCAAAGCCTGCCAGCCACCAATAATTCTTATAGCCGGCGGTCGCGATAAAGGCACCGATCTTTCTGAATGGGTCACTGCAGTACGCACAGCAAGTCGCGGCGTAGTGCTCTATGGAGAGGCCCGTGACAGATTCAGGTCTGCATTCGAGGGGCTGGTGCCGCTGAAGAGTGTGAGCAGCTTTGAGCAGGCCGTCAACACCGCCTACGAATGGGCAGAAAAGGGTGACACCGTGCTGCTTTCACCGGCATGCAGCAGTTATGACCTTTTCCCCAATTTTGAAATCAGGGGCGAAAGGTTCAAGGAACTGGTTAAAGCCTTACAGCCGAAATGAATAAAAGCCGCCACTTCGACCACCTGCTTCTTTTCGTTGTCATTGCCCTCATGGGTGTTGGCCTGATCATGGTTTATTCCGCCAGTTCAGTCACTTCGCTGGCAACAATGTCAGATGCACATTATTACCTGAAACGACAGTTCATGTGGGTTGTCGTTGGTTTGCTGGCAATGTTCGGAGTTTCGCATTTTCCTTATCAGAGACTCGAAAAAGCGGCCGTGCCTCTGTTGGGCGTGGCAATTTTCTTTCTCATACTGGTGCTCGTGCCGGGAGTAGCAAGAGACATCGGCGGTGCCAAGCGCTGGATAAGATTTGGTGGTCTCGGCTTTCAGCCATCCGAGTTTTCCAAACTGTGCTTCGTGATCTACATGGCCCATTCGATTTCTTTACGCCAGGATAGAATAAGGAACTTTCTACACGGTATGCTGCCAGATATGCTGGTGGCAGGTATTATTTTTATTCTCATCTACAAAGAGCCGAACTTGTCGACAGCTGCGCTGATCGGCGGCACATATCTGTGCATGTATTTTCTCGGAAACGGCTCTCTGAGAAACCTTGGCGGGCTGGCAGCCGGTGGTGCCGTATTGATCACCGCCCTGATTTTTCAGGCCGGCTACCGCATGCGTCGTTTCTGGGCCTTTATCGACCCATGGGAAAACGCCAGAACCAGCGGTTATCACATCATTCAATCTTTAGTAGCAATCGGTTCGGGCGGTTTCTGGGGTCTCGGTCTCGGACAAAGCCGACAGAAGTTCTTTATTCTGCCTGAACGACATACAGACTTCATCTTCGCCATCATCTGCGAAGAGCTTGGCCTGCTGGGCGGGGCGGTGGTTCTGCTGCTTTTTCTTGCCCTGCTCTGGCGCGGACTTTACATTGCCACCCGCGCCCCTGACAATTTCGGATTTCTGCTGGCATCCGGCATAACAGCCATTATCGGGCTGCAGGTGCTCGTCAATATCGGCGTTGTTCTGAGTCTGATGCCAACTACCGGCATAACGCTGCCTTTTGTCAGTTACGGCGGTTCGAGCCTTGTATTTCTGGCCATAGGAGTTGGCGTTCTTCTCAACGTATCGCGCTATGGTGCGGGCCGCAACGCCTTCGAAGAACACAGGGTCGCACCTTTCTCGGGGCAGTTTGCCGAACCGGCGGTGCCGGTAACCAGAAGAAGGTAAATAACATGCGTATAGTTTTCAGCGGCGGTGGAACCGGTGGTCACATTTACCCGGCGCTGGCCATCAGAGAGATTCTGGCACGCCGTTTCACTTTTTCAAGTGGTTACGTAGGGGTCAGCGGTGGCATGGAAGAAAAAATCGTCAGCCGCGAGTCTGATATTTTATTTATGGGTGTTAGAGCTCAGGGCATGCCAAGAACCATCAGTAAAGACTGGCTGACGTTCCCCTTCAGAAATGCCGCAGGAATTTACGATGCTTTCAAACATCTCAAACAGTTCAAGCCAGATCTGGCAGTCACTACCGGTGGCTTTGTCGCATTTCCGACTCTGGCAGCAGCAAGAATACTCGGAATTCCGGCGGTTATTCATGAGCAGAACGCGGCAATGGGAGTCACAAATCGTATTTTTGCCGGCTCAGCCGCAAAAGTTCTTCTGACTTACGCATCTGCTGCCAAAGAAGACGGAACAAAAATCGTTCTTACCGGGAATCCGGTTCGTTCGGCTTTTCTCAGCAAAAACATCACAAATTCGAGATTCAGCCGCCGCCCAGGCGAGTTTGTCGTTCTGGCAGTCGGCGGTTCGCGTGGGGCATTATCGCTCAACCGGGCCTGTATAGACCTGGCAAAGAACTGGCTGCCGGGCCAGAACAGCATAAGACTGATTCATATCAGCGGTGAGCGCGACCATGACATGGTAAAATCAGCAATCGGGCAATTACCGGAAAATTACACCCTGCTGCCCTATCTGCACGAGATGCGGGAAGCCTTTGAAGTGGCAGATCTGCTTGTATCACGTGCCGGCGCCACGATTCTGGCCGAAATCGCCGTATGCCGCAAACCGGCCATTCTGGTTCCGTTTCCGTTTGCAACCGACAACCATCAGGAAAAAAATGCCAGGGTTCTCGAAGAACTGGGGGCAGCCAGACTCCTTCTTGACCGTGACCTGAATGGTGAAAGCCTTGCCAGAACAGTTGAGGAGCTCAGGCAGCCGGAAAAACTTGCCGGCATGGCGGCAGCCATGGCAAAAAGCCGGCCAGAAGATGTCGAAGAGCGCATTCTTGAGCAGATATCGCAATTGCTGAAGATTTGAAATTACTGCTTGTACTGGTGCTTTAACGATGCTAGAATACTGCATCTTTTTCTGAGGTTTGTATTTTGACAGAAGATCTCAGCAGAGCCGGCCGTGCGTACCGGCAGCCTCTCGAACAGCAGCTTTCAGAAGATGCGCGAAATAAACTGCGCCAGAAGCGCTATCGTTCAAGGCTGTCAAATTTTACCCGACTGGTAAGACCGGTAAAAACAATTGCCTTTCTGCTTCTGATAACAAGCCTGTGCTATCTGGCCATCACCCAACTGCGGCATCTATTTTTTCACACATCATACTTTGAGATAAAAACACTTGAAGTAACCGGCAACGAAACCCTCTCAAGGGAATACATTCTCAAAACTGCAGGTCTGGCTCCAGGCATTAAACTTTTTGCCCTCGACCGCGACCAGATCAGAAGCACATTATTGACCGAACCGGTAATCAAAGACGTAAAGCTGAATCTTGATGGGCTATACACCCTCAGAATCGAAATTATCGAACGCAAACCTGTTCTTTATGCCAAGGTAGGCATTGCCTTTTATGAAATTGCCGAAGACGGAGTAATCATAAGCACCGAAGGGATGGGTGAGAAAGAACTTCCAGTTATAACCGGTCTGAAACTTCAAACCGCCAGAGCTGGTGACTCGCTGCACTCACACGATGACTTCTACGTTGCACAAAACTGGGTCAAATCATTGGGTGACCGTATACTGAATCAGGTTTCTGAGATAAACTTTTCGAGCTCACAAAACCCTTATCTGGTGCTTGTAACAGGCGAAAAAATATTTCCCAGGAGTGTTGAAGATTTCAAGAATCGTTATGATTTTTTACGTGCACTCCTTGACAACCTGAGAAAGAATAATGTAGAACCATTCTACCTCGACATGAGGGCACCAAGCGAAATCGTCGTTCGACCAAAGAAGAGCGCTGGTGCATCACAGGGAAACAGGGGTCCTTCCGCCGGTGGATGATATTATTATTGGCCTCGACATAGGCACGACCAAAGTCTGTGCAGTAATTGGCGAAGTCCAGAACGGGCGCACCATCAATGTGCTCGGTATTGGCACGGCGTCATCCGGCGACGGTGTCAAAAAGGGCGCGATCGTCGACATCGAGCGCACAACCCAGGCCATAATCGATGCGGTCGAAGAGGCCGAAAAATCGGCTGATGTGGTTATCGACAATATCTATGTCGGAATTGCCGGCGCACACATCTGTTCAATGAACAGTCAGGGCATTGTCGCCATAAAAGGCAATAACCAGGAAATCACCTCTGAAGACATAGATCGCGCTGTCGAAAATGCAAAAACCGCGGTTTCAATTCCGCCGCACCAGGACATAATACACATCCTGCCGCGCGAATTTGTCGTCGATGAACAGAAAGATATCAACAACCCTCTTGGCATGGTGGGCGGCCGCCTCGAAGCCCAGGTGCACATTGTAACCGGTGCAGTGACTGCCATGCAGAACATCATGAAATGTTGTGAAATGGCCAAACTCAAGGTTGAAGATGTGGTTCTGCAGCAATACGCATCCAGCATGGCGGTGCTCTCGGAAGACGAAAAGAAACTTGGCGTTGTTCTTGTTGACATTGGCGGCGGCACAACCGATCTTATTATTTTCCAGAATGGGCACGTCGTTCACTCACACAGCATTGATATCGGTGGACGTCTTGTCACCAACGATCTGGCTGTAGGTCTGAAAACTTCCACTCAGACCGCCGAAGAACTGAAAATCAGCCACGGCGTCGCCTTTTCGGAACTTGCTGACAGTCAACTGACGATTGAGGTTCCGGTGGCTGGCGGAGAGCGCACAAAGCCTTTTCAACAGACCTTTCTCGTCGAAATAATCGAGCCCCGCATGGAAGAAATTTTTTATGAAGTCAAGAAACAGATCGAAAAACATGTTTCTCTTGACGTCATACCCGCGGGTGTTGTATTAACAGGAGGCACTTCTCTGATGAGCGGGTGCCCCGAACTCGCCGAAGAAATTCTCGATCTGCCAGTGCGCCGCGGTGCGCCAATCGACGTGGTCGGTCTCCATGAACAGGTGCGGAAACCGCAGTATTCTACCGCCCTGGGTCTAATAAGGTATGGCGCACAAAATTATCGTGCACCCACTAGAGAATCTGGTGCCCTAAATGGTATAATTGAACGAATTCAGTCCTGGTTAAGAAAATTCTTTACCGATTGAAGAATTTTTAGAATAAAAGAAATAGATTTGCCGAAGGCAGAGCAGTAATAAACAGGAGGCGAGCATGGTGTTTGATTTTAGTAACCAGTCAGCGTTGGAAAATGCTGAAATTAAGGTAATTGGTGTTGGTGGCGGCGGCTCAAACGCAGTAAACCGCATGATCGAGGCCGGTCTGTCAGGTGTTGAATTCATCACAGCCAACACTGATGCTCAGGCGCTTACCCGATCAAATGCCAAAATCAAGATTCAGCTTGGCGACAAGCTCACCAAGGGTCTTGGTGCCGGCGCCAACTATGAAATTGGTAAAAAAGCTGCTGAAGATGACCGTGAAGCCATCGCCGAAGTTCTTGACGGCGCCGATATGGTTTTCATCGCCGCTGGCATGGGCGGCGGCACCGGCACTGGTGCGGCTCCTGTTGTAGCTGAAGTTGCCCGCGAAATCGGGGCTCTGACTGTTGCCGTAGTAACCAAACCCTTCGCCTTCGAAGGCAAAAAGCGCGCCAGCGCAGCCGACATCGGCATCAAGAATCTCAGAAACTGCGTCGACGCGATCATCGTTGTTCCGAACGACAAACTTCTGCAGATCTCAAAAGAAAACGTCACCATGCTGCAGGCCTTCGGTTATGCCGACGACGTTCTGCGCCAGGGCGTTCAGGGTATCTCTGACCTTATCGTCGTGCCCGGCGAAATCAACACCGACTTTGCTGACGTCAAGACCATCATGAGCCAGGCCGGCTCAGCCCTTATGGGCGTTGGCACTGCTGAAGGCGAAAACCGTGCTGTTACCGCCGCTCAGATGGCAATTGCCAGCCCGCTCCTTGAATCTTCAATTCAGGGTGCAAAGGGTGTTCTGCTCAATATCACCGCCGGCTCAGACCTCGGAATTCATGAAGTTCAGAATGCCTGCAGCATCATCCAGGAAGTTGTTGACCCCGATGCCAACATCATCTTCGGAACCGCTGTAAACGACGCCATGGGCGGCGCCATCAGAATCACCGTTATTGCCACCGGCTTCGGTGAAGAAATCAAATCTGGTGTTGACGCAAAGAAGCGCATTCTTGATGACATCCGCACCGTTCGCCCGATCCAGGAAACCTATGTTCCTCAGCAGCAGGTTGTAAACGCTCCGCCGACCTACAACACCTCTGACGAACGCGAAATCCCGACCTTCCTGAGAAAACGCAGAAACGGCTGACCTGAAATTTCCTCCCCGTAACCCCGAACCAGGGGCAGGCACGCCTGCCCCTGGTTCATATCTTTTACAGAGAATTCATTCATAGTGGGTCTTAAACATCGCCACAACTACGAATCGGTCGTCAGCACTCTGAAAAGCTCAGAGCGGCACTACCTGCCGGCCTCGCACGCGGGAGCCACAAGTGTAGCCCTTGTCTACCCAAATCTTTACAGTCTGGGTATGAGTAACCTCGGCTTTCTCACAGTGCATCGCCTCATTGCGTCAGTTCCAGGAATCGGCGTTGAGCGTTTTTTTCCGGCTCTGGAGCCCGAATCTCCCCTCCCCCCGCCGTTTTATTCCTTTGAGACAGGTCGGCCGCTTGGCGATTTCAATATTCTAATGTTTTCGTTCAGTTACGAAGGTGATTTTGACAAGATACCCGGCCTCTTCGCCGCACTCGGACTACCGGTAATTGCCGAACAACGCAACCGACATCACCCGCTTCTGATTGCGGGTGGTGCAGCTGTAGCTTCCAATGCTCCGGCATTGTCGAAAATCTTCGACATTCTTGTGCCAGGCGAAGCCGAGACAACCGTCGTTCCGATATTGAATCAGCTGCAGACTGATGGTTTCGACCCGGCAGCGATGTCGGCAATCAAAGGAGTCTGGGTTCCGGCAATTCAGCCTGATCCACCGCAACTCTGCGGGCTGCACGACGTCAACCTGCAACCGGCCTGGTCTCACATCGTTTCCAGCAGCAATGCCTTTGGCGGAGCCCACATCATTGAAGTAATGCGCGGCTGTCCGAGAGTCTGTTCATTTTGCCTTGCCCGCTGCATTTATTCGCCAGTCAGGGCTGTCGATGCAGCAGTTCTCGAAGGTTGGCTGAACCAGCACCCTGACTGCAAAGATCTGGGGCTTGTAGCACCATCTTTATTCGATCACCCGCAGATCGAAGGGATTTTTGGCATGCTCCTCGAGCGAGGCGTCAGGATTCGCAATTCTTCAGTAAAATGGGAGAAACTGACGCCACCAATCATTGAAGCCTTGAGAAAATCCGGCATAAACAGTCTGACCATCGCTCCTGAAACCGGCAGCGAACGCCTGCGCAAGTCAATGCACAAACCCCTTGATGAAGCACGTTTTCTCGAACGGGTCAGAGAACTGTTCGCCCAGGGTTTTGATCATCTCAAGATGTATTTCGTTGCCTGCCTGCCCGGTGAAGACCGGGATGATCTCGACGCAACGGTAAGTCTGATCGACAAAGTTGCCAGTCAGACCTCTGGCACGTCTTCGGTTTCGGCCGCATTTTCAATTTTTGTTCCCAAGCGGCACACGCCCTGGGCTGAACTGCAGGCTCCGGGCAGTTACGAAATCAAAAAGACCATGAAATATCTCAAAGAACAACTGAACCGCCTGCCGGGTTCGCTGAAAGTTTCGTTTGAAAGCCCGCAGGAAGCGATGCGTCAGGCCTATCTGTCGCAGGTCGGGCCTGAACTGGCAGAGATTTATGCACGGGAGGCACAGGAATGTCGCGAAAATCAGTTATTTGCGCGCAATCAATTTTCCGCACTGGAATTCTAACCATAATTCTGACAGCAACTCTGCTGCTGTCGGGATGCTGCAGCAGAAACGCACCCGAACCTGAGAATCCGCCGAAAAGAATCGGTCTGATGATCACACCCCGGGGGTTGAACGACAAAGGCTTCAATGATCACGCTCTCGATGGCCTGAAAGAAGCCGAAAAAAAGCACAATATCGAATCGATAATAATCGAACCAGCCACCATGCAGGACCCGGAAGCCTCACTGCGCTTTTTCGCCGGGCAGAAATTCGACGCCATAATTGCGGTTGGCGTTGCCTTTGTTGACGCTATTCGAAAGATTGCAGCAGAACGGCCAGATATACCTTTTTTCATCATCGATTCTGATCTCGACGAGAACAATATCAGAGGCATTTCTTTTCGTGAAGAAGAGGGCGCTTATCTATGCGGTTACCTGGCAGCCAGAGTCAGCAAAACCGGCAAAATCGGCTTTATCGGCGGCGTAAAAATTCCGGTAATTGAACGATTTGCGGTCGGTTATCGCACCGGAGCTACAGACGCAGCCAGTTCGACCCAGATTGTCGAAGAATATGTCGCAACTGATTTTTCAGGATTCAATAATCCCGAGGCGGCCGGCAGCATCGCCGACAACCTTTACCGCACCGGCTGCGACGTCATTTTCCCGGCGGCCGGAGCTTCAGGGCTCGGAGTCATTTCTTCGGCAGTCAAAGCCAGATCCTATGCGATCGGGGTCGACATGAATCAGGATTCGCTGGCACCGGGACTGGTATTAACCAGCATGCTGAAAAGAGTTGATCTTGTGGTTGAAACCATAGTCGCCAATATCTGTGCTGGTCGCAAGCCCGATTATATAAGGCGTTCATTCGGACTCGCAGATAACGCGATCGGGTTGACTGATTTTCAGTTAAGTTTTAAAGTTGTTGGCGAAAACCTGATTCAGGAATTGAACGGGCTACGCCGTGGCATCATCGAAGGCAAAATCAAAACCGGCGTGAAAGAAAACTGATATATGGACAACCGACCAATAGGCATATTCGACTCGGGCGTTGGCGGACTGACAGTGTTCAAAGAGATACGCGAGCTGATGCCAGCCGAGAACCTGATCTATTTTGGTGATACAGCCAGGGTTCCTTATGGCGGCAAATCGGTGCAGGTGATTCAGAAGTTCGCTTCAGAAATCGCTCATTTTCTTGAAATGCAGAACGTCAAGATGATCGTGGTTGCCTGCAACACCGTCTCAGCAATCGCACTGCACAAACTTAAGTCAGAAACATCGCTGCCGGTAATTGGAGTTATCGACCCCGGAGTCAGGGCCGCAATCAAGGCAGCCGGTGCCGGAACCGTTGGAGTCATCGGCACCAGAGCAACAATCAATTCAGGAGCCTATCAGGAAAGGCTCAGCCGGCTGCGCAGCAGCATTAAAGTCTTTGCCCGTGCCTGCCCACTGCTGGTTCCGGTGGTTGAAGAAAACCTGATGAATTCTGAAATCGCCCGACTGACTCTTGAAATGTATCTGGGCGACTTCAAAAAAATCGACATCAGTGCTCTGATACTGGCCTGCACCCATTACCCGCTGCTGAAAAATCTCATCAGAGATTTTCTCGGTGAAAAGGTCACTTTGGTTGACTCTGCCTGTGAAACGGCGCAGGAAGTAAAAGAAATGCTGGTTGCCCGACGTATCTCGACCGAAGAAACAAAACGGGGCAAGGAAGAGTTTTTTGTCACCGACAGCCCCGAGAGCTTTGCTGCCATTGCCGCTGATTTTCTCGGCCGGCCTCTTTCGGGAGACTGCATTACCCATTCCTGGCAGAATGATTTTTAGCGTCACGCTCTTTTGTTGACTTGACAGCCACTGTGGTTGAAAATATCAGAATGGAACAGAAAACTTTTCAATGCCCGCGTTGTCGCGAAATGAACTATCCGATGGTGGAATTCTGCCGCCATTGCGGTGAGTCGCTGCACGGGCAGCCGAAAAACCTCAATCAGACCCTGATGACCAAGTGGATTCATCACCTCATCGACGCCATGTTCTGGATAGTCGACGAATCGGTGCGCTGGTGGGAAATCGGCAAACTGTCTATTCAGCTCAAAGCCATGAGAAGACGCCGTGCCGTTATTCTGGCTGCCATAGAAGCAGACGAAGCTGCAGGGCGCGAAATTGTTACCGAACAAAAACAGGCGCTGATAGGTTTGACCGAAGAACAGAACCGCCTGGCCGGCCGCGAAGAATTCTTACGCAGTCGCTGTTGGGCAATGACGCCGGAATTACTTTTTCTAGGTCTTTTCTGCCTGTTTCTTTACGGTCTGATTGGTCTGAACCCCGGCAGAACCTTTTTGCCACGCAAAGTATCTGAACCAGGCATTTTCAGCGGCCAGGTCAGCCGTGTCAGAGACCTGCCTTTTACCGGTCATACTGTTGTAACCTGCGCCAGGTGGTTCAATGACCGACTTTTTATTGGCGGCGACGGCGGCCTGACGTCGGTCGATCCTCTTACCGGAACAGCTTCGCCCACCTCTGAACTACCGGAAGATTTTTTTGTGCGCGATCTTGAAATCGACGAAAACCGCATGTTCATTGCCGGCTACCCGGGAATATATGTGCTTGAAAACACAATCCTTAAACCCTATTATCATCAGAACCAACTGCCGGCGAAGCTGATCAACTCAATTGCCGTTTCAGGCCCTGAGAATCTGCTTATCGGAACCGTCGGGCGCGGGATGCTGCGCGGCAGCAGTGATGCAGCTGTTTTTGTACTTGGCACACAAAACCGTACGATCAAAGATTTTGGCCGACAGGGCAACGAACTCTGGCTTATGCATGAAGACGGAATTCTTACCGGTCGGGCTGATAATTTTGAACCTCTCAATCTGCAGGTGCTGGCCGGGCGACATCTGCGCTGTATGGTCACCACCGACAGAAACGTCTTTATCGGCACTGATCAGGGAGTCATAGCCGGCTACCGCAATTCACGCAACTGGGTCTGGACAATACTTTCAGCCGGCAAGCCTGGTTACATCAACGACATCGCCGTTTCTGGCGACGTTCTTTTCGTTGGTTCAGACGAAGGGGTCTTTCGCTTCAACAAGGGGCGCATGGAAAGACTTTCGGCCATTCCATGCCAGGCACTCAGTATCGGTTTCAATTTTCTGGCGGCCGTTAATGCTGACTCGATCATGCTGTTCTATTTTTCACCGGCACCGGGTGATGCCAATGCCAGACTGTTCGGCCCCATCCCAGAAATCGGAACCTATACTCCGTCATTTCCGATGGTGCCGGTATTGCCGGCGGCCAGACTGCAATACGGTCGTCTGCCAGATTTCGGGCTTCTTGAAACTGACGACAAATTGCCTCTGACAGAGAGCCAGGCCGCTTCAGAATCCTGGGCGCCGGATAAAAAACCATTTGTTGCTCTGCCGGCCGAGCTTCAGAAGCCCATATTCTCTGATACAGTGCAGTATGGCGGACAATATCTGCTGTCGACAGAGAACCGCGGAGTATGGTCTTATGACGGCAGCAACTGGTCTCAAGTTGAAGGCGTAAGTCAGCTGGGGGTTGCCAATCTTGTCAAAAACCGGCAGACATGCTATGCCTGGGGCCCAGAAGCCGGCATATTCAAGATCGATAATGGCAGGGGCGTTCAGCTGGCCGGCCCCGAAAAAACCAGGCAGCTGGTGCATATTTTTGCCGATACCGACGAAACACTGCTGCTGCTCTTTGCTGACGGTTCAATAAAAACTCTGGCCTTCGGCGAAATACGCGAACTGTTCGGGATTCCGGGTGAATTCAAGGGTGATTTCAACTCGGTCTGGAAAATCGGTGGCCGTTATCTGGTCGTTGTCGACAAGGGTGTGATGATACATGAATCAGAGCGCCAGTGGAATCTGGTGTTCTTTAAGGGCAACATTGACGCGGCCAGAATTGCGGCTGTTGAGCCCGGTGACCAGGACAATCTGTATATAGCTCTGAATGATGGCAGAATTTTTGAATTCAAAAACGAAAAACTCGACTTTATCGGAGTTATAACCGATCAGCCGGTTTCGATGAATTTTTCAGGGCTGTTGTGGATCGCCACCCGTGAAACCCTGTTCTTTCTTGAAAACAACAGTTTTGTGCCGACGCCATTCAGGTCCAGCGATAGAATTCTCGGGGCCTTTCCGGTTGCTGACAGCAAAACTGTTCTCGTCTTTACAGGTTCTGGGGTAAAGACACTGGCTGGACGACAATGAATTAAAAAAGTAAAATTGCTCTTGTGAACAGAAAAAGCTGCCGATAATTACAGGGTCTGACCCTCACCCGGAATTACTGAACAACCTATGACCAAGGAATATCTGCCGGTATTTGCTGAAGAAATCTTCATCGTCAACCTCTACGGCACCGATGAAGAAATCGAGGAATTCAATGAACTGATGAAAGCGACACAGGTCGAAAAAAACCTGATGTCGATGGCATTGATCATTGAAGAAATCAAACGGCGAAACTTTCTTAAAATCAGCTGGCACTGCTGCTGGCGCTGCCAATACTACCAGAACTGCAAGATCAACTGGTATCGCGGCGAGCGCAACATGGCCATGCGCAACTGCTGCACTTACTGCCAGAACTTCTGGGATTGCCACAAGAAATTCTGCGCCAACAACAAAGTAAGCCAGGAAATTCCGGAAATCTGAAACGGGTCGACGTGACGCCGACAATGACAATAAGCACTGAAATCCGCAGTTTTCTCAACAGACTCCTGCTGCCTGCGATGATTGCAGGCTTTGTCTGCCTGACCGGTCCAGCTTCCGCAGCAGGCCTGTCTTTGCAGGGGCCATCAGGTTTTATTCAGGTTCCTTCGCATAAAACTGTCGACGCCAAAGGCATCGAACTGGCGATGCATAACCGTCTGTATCAGGTGCCCGGAACCAATACCGAAGGCTATCTGACCCACATGGCATTCGCTTTTTCGCCATTTCGCGACCTGGAACTGGGTCTGCAGAAGGCCGTTGATTCAAGAAACAGCGCACTCGACCCCGATCCGACGTTGAATTTCAAGGTAAGACTGCCGTCAATCGGCGAAGGTGAGTTCTCTGAGGTCGCCTTTGGGGCCGTTTTTGACACCAACCCCAACAACTATCATACAATGTATTTTTCGATTGGCGGTTTTGGCCTTGGCTGGAACTTCGGGGGGAATCCCGGCAGCGGCATGGCCAATTTTGGTCGCTACAACCGCGGCAAAAAAGAACCAGAATCACTTTGCCTGCTTATTGGCGCTGAATTTCCCGGTCGTAAACCTGGTGAACGCGGTTATAAAAGCCAGTATCTTCTCGATTATAATGGCGACGTGGTTTCTGCCGGCTGGCGTTACAGCTCTCATCGCGGTTTCTGGTTAGATATCGCAGTTCACAGTCCCAGCAGTTACGACCAATTCTACGATTACCGGCCACTTATCGTCGGTCTGGGTGCCAATTTCTAAAATTTGCGGCCAGCGTCTGAATCCTGATATAATTTGCCATTCCTGACAGGAGGATGGCAAGATGAGGCTTTTTACCGCAGAGGAAATGCGTGCCGCCGACCGGCATGCCATTGAAAAAGTAGGCATTCCGGGCACAGTTCTGATGGAAAATGCCGGCATCAAGTCGCTGCTGACTATCGAAAAAATTCTCGGCGGTCTCAAGGGCAAGAGGTTCACCATAGTCTGTGGCCGCGGCAATAACGGCGGTGACGGTCTGGTAATCGCCCGGCATCTTTTCAACAATGATATTCCCGCCCACGTTTTCATCACCGCCACCCCTGAAGAGATGACGCCCGACGCCCGCCTCAATTGCGAAATTCTTCTCAAAACCGGGGTTACGCCGGTTTTGCTCAAAGAACCGCAGGATATCGATCGCCTTAGAATCGCGATGGAATTCTCTGAATGTCTTATCGACTGTCTTTACGGCACCGGTATCAAAGGCGACATTCAGGGGTTTCACGCTGATGTGATCAGGGCGATGAACGACACCCGCGCTACCCGCATCAGCATCGACCTGCCATCTGGCCTGTGCGCAACCACCGGGAGACTGTCGAACCCATGTTTCAACGCCAATTACACCGTTACCCTCGGGGTTCCGAAGGTCGGGCTGTTTGTGCTGCCGGGCAAACGGTACGCCGGCGAAATCTGGATCGCCGATATCGGCCTGCCGGCAATTTCGGCGGCAAGTCCGGGCTCGACACATTTTCTCGTTACTTCGGGTCTGGTATCGGCTCTGCTGCCACAGCGCGATGATTGCATTCACAAGGGCGATGCCGGCAAACTGCTGATTATGGCCGGCTCTGAAGAATACCAGGGAGCTGGAGTCATGGCTTCATTTGGCGCTCACCGCGCTGGCACCGGCATCGTCACCCTGGCTATGCCTGATTGTCTACAGGGCAGACTCAGCTGTCAGGTTCTGCCCGAAACAATTCTGCAGTATCTGCCATCATTTGAAGGCGGCCTGTCGCTTTCGGCAGAAAAATGCTCAGAACTTGCCGGGCGCTTCAGAACCATTCTCGCCGGCCCCGGCTGGGGGCGCGGCGCCACCCGCGCGACCAGCCTCGCCAATCTTCTTGAAAGCTGGAATGGTGTAATGGTACTCGATGCTGACGCCCTTAACATGATTGCCGATACCGACCTTCTGGCAAAATCTCAGGCCCGCATCATCATTACCCCGCATCTTGCCGAAATGGCCAGGCTTTGCCAGACAACGGTTGCCGACGTTGCTGAAAATCAGGTCGAAATCGCCCGCAAATTCGCCGGCAAAAACCGTGTAACTGTGGTGCTGAAATCGGCAATTACTGTAATTGCCGACCATCGCGGGGTAACTTACATCTGCAGCAGGCCAAACAGCGGCCTGGCCCGTGGCGGATCGGGAGACCTGCTTTCGGGTATTATTGCCGGTCTGGCCGCAACCGGAATTCCTGAACTGCACGCAGCAATTGCCGGTGTTTTTCTGCTTGCCGAAGCCGCTGACCTGACACGGTCTGAGCTCGGGGCAGATTCCATGTCGATTTCTGAGGTTGCATCATTTATTCCGAAAGCATTTCGAAGTCTGCGTGGCGAAAACATCACCGAGTCACGTTGATCAGATTTTGCGATGAAAATACCAGAAAACTATGGAATTTTTTCGGGGCACAGTGCATAATTAACACAGCAAACAAACCCATAAAGCAGGTATAACACTTGATAGGAATTACATTTATCGGTTCGGGGAGCAAAGGCAACACAGCACTGCTTGAACTTGAAGGGCGCAATTATCTGCTCGACGCAGGGCTGTCATGTAAAAAAATCAAAGATTTTCTCGACCAGCGGCAGCTTGATTTTTCTGATATCTCAGGCATTTTCGTCACGCACGAGCACGATGACCACATCAAGGGTCTGCGCGTTGTTTTGAGCCGCACCGGCGATATTCCGGTCTACACAACCCGGGGCACTTTGTGCGCCCTAGCCTCGAAAGGGCTCGAAGTAAAAAATCATGTCGAACTTCTATACGGGCGCCAGCTTGAACTGAACGGCTGCCGCTGTCTGCCATTCAAGGTGCCACATGACGCAACCGAACCGGTCGGGCTAAGATTTGAAAGCTCGAACAAGATCATGACTCTGGCAACTGATCTCGGTCATGTTACACCTGAAGTTCTTGAACACATGAAAGATGCTGATCTGGTTTGTGTCGAAAGTAATTACGACGAAGACATGCTGCGCACCAGTTCCTACCCGGCATGGCTGAAGCGCCGCATCAGAAGCCCAATGGGACACCTTCCCAATGAAGGGGTAAGGGGCATTCTTTCACGCATGAATAAGGTTCCTGAAGTTCTTGTACTTATGCACATCAGCCAGGAATCCAATACGCCAGAACTTGCCAGAGAGGCTCTCGAGACTTTTTTTTCAAATTCAGGGGCAAAGTTCAGAAGTGCGCACCTGAGCATAGCCACCCAGGATGAACCGGGTGAAAGACTTACCGTAGGCTCGCCTTTGCCGGCAAGCCTCAAAAAGCACCTGATCAAAAGATTTGAGCCGACCGCAGAAAATGAAAGAACTGCCGCCAGATGAAGGTTGAAATTCTCATGCCGGGCAAAATCGCTGACAAGCCATATCAGAAACTGATAGAGCTTTATCTTGAGCGTTGTTCAAGAAGATTACCGGTTGAAATAGTCAACTGCCGCAATGAAGAAGAACTGCTGCGTCGTCTGGCTGGTCGCGAGTGCATTGTCGCACTTGATGAGCATGCGAAATGCCACGATACCAACGGTTTCTGTCAGTGGCTTGAAACAAAGATCAATTCGGGAGTAAACCGCATGACTTTCTGCCTTGGCGCGGCAGAAGGGCATGATCCGCGGGTAAGAGCTGCCGCAACTGAATTTATCTCTCTTTCACCGCTGACCCTCAATCATCAGCTCGCACTTCTGGTAATAGCCGAACAGCTTTATCGTGCGGTTTCAATCATGTTCGGAGAGCCTTACCACAAAGCATGACCAGCATCGAACAAAGAAAAATTGCGAAAATCAGCCACCTGGTGCATGAATATTCAGGCATTATGGTTGAAAGAGTTACGGCCAGACAGGCTGAAAAAAAGATTCTCGATCAGATGACGCGCTACAAGGTCAACTCGATCGACGACTACATACGCATCCTGGAAACCTGCAGCCATAACCCTCTGGCCATGGACGACCTGATTGCCGACCTGACGGTGAGCGAAAGTTTCTTTTTTCGTAACCCGGCCCAGTTTGATTTCATGCTTGAAGTACTGCTGCCGGAGTTTTTCACTCTGCACGGGTATCAGTTTCCATTCCGTATCTGGAGCGCCGGCTGTTCACGTGGCGAAGAGGCCTATTCGGTGGCGATGCTTGCCAGATACTTTCAAAACAGGTTTCCAGAAGCCAGATTCTCGATAAATGCCGGCGACATTAATTCAAGAAACCTGCAGATGGCAAGGGAAGGCTTTTTCAACAGTCGTTCGCTGCGCGATAAGCTGCCGGAATTCGAGAGTCGTTTTGGCATGAAACTTGGAAAGCCTGATTCAGATGGAAACTGCAAGGTCTCTGATGAAATCAGGAATATGGTAGAATTTCAGCGGCTGAATTTAAAAAATCTACAGAGCTTGCAATGCCTGACCGGGTCAGATATCATTTTCTGCAGAAATGTTCTGATTTATTTTGATGAGAATCTGAGAAATCGTCTTTTCGAAGAGTTTTTCAAGTATCTTAACCCTGGAGGCGTGGTTTTTCTGGGCGAAACTGAATGCATGCCAGCCGGAATCGGCGGCTTTACGATGGTTAACCATAAAAACAGCTATGCCTACCGGAAACCTCTATTATCAAAGCAGAAGACATGACCGAAACACGCAAAATCAAGGTTCTGATTGTTGATGACTCAGCCTTCATGCGCACCGCAATTGAGCGCATGCTTCAAACCGACCCCGGCATCGAGATTGCCGGCTCAGCTGCCAACGGCCGCGAAGCCGTCGAAAAAGTCACGAGGCTTAAGCCTGATGTCGTGACCATGGACGTTGAAATGCCGATCATGGATGGTCTGCAGGCTCTGAAAGAGATCATGCGCATCTGCCCGACCCCGGTTCTCATGGTAAGTTCTCTCACCAAAGAAGGAGCCAAGGTTACTCTCGACGCCTTCGATCTCGGCGCTGTCGATTACGTTCCCAAACCGGGTTCGACACTCTCTGCGACCATTCTTACCCTTAAAGACGATCTGCTGCATAAAATCCACGCGGCGGCCGGCTGCAAACCGCAGGCCATCAAGCTTGAATATTCACAGGCACGTCGCGGCCCCAAGAAAAACACCACCAGCACTGATGAAGTCATCAATCGCGCCATCTTTATCGGTTCATCGACTGGCGGGCCACCGGCCATTCAGAAAATTCTGACTCTGATCGACCCGGCTCTTCCGGCGCCAATTATCATTGCCCAGCACATGCCCAAGGCTTTTACCGCCGCATTTGCCTCAAGACTCAACATGCTCTGTGGAATAAGAGTTAAAGAGGCCTGCGACGGCGAAACGCTGCAGAACTCGATAGCCTACATCTGCCCGGGTGACCACCAGACAAGGGTAAGCCGTTCCCTAGACGGGCGCTGCTGTTTTTCTGTCACACCAAATTCAGTAGAACAGGACAGATTCGCTCCCTGTATCAACACCCTGTTTTTTTCTGCCGCTAAAGAATTTGCCCATAAATGCATTGGCGTTATCCTTACCGGCATGGGCGAAGACGGAGTGCGCGGCATGAAGAACATCAAGCTTATGGGTGGGCTTACTATCGCTCAGGACCGCAACTCTTCTGTTGTCTATGGCATGCCGAGAGCCGCCCTCGAACAGGAAGCCGCCGTTCGCATTCTCAATCTCGAAGAGATTGCCCGCGAAATCGAGCTTTCAGTGAAACTTTAAGAACATTCAGGAGAATTCTTGTGACTTTCAATACTGACGAACTCATGGAAATGGCAATTCAGATCGAAAAAAACGGCAAAGAGTACTATGGCCTGATGACCGAAAAATCTCACAACCCTGAAGTTAAGCAGGTTTTTGAGTATCTTGGCCGAGAAGAACAGAGCCATCTCGAAAATTTTGTTAAAATTCGCGAAAGGCTTGCCAAAAGCCAGGCTGAGAATGAATTTGAAATCGCCGATGAATATAATACCCCTGAAATGTTCGGCTATCTCAACGCCCTGTTCGATGGCCGGGTTTTTCCCAATCTGCGCTCACACGCTGAGATTGCGAATGAAATCAACACTGATGAACAGGCGATTTATCACGCAATCGGTTTCGAAAAAGATACCGTTCTGTTTTTCCAGGAGATTCTCAGTATTCTTGGCCCCTCTGACCCGAACAAAGGGCTGGTTGAAGAATTGATCCGTCAGGAAAAGATCCACATCGCCAGACTCTACACACTGCTCGGCAATATAAAATAAGTCATGGCCGGAACCAGAAGCCGCAAAAGATGGCAGGGCCTGAGGCTGCCTCAGGGAGCAGAAATCCTGGTTTCGCTTTTTCTGCTACTGTTTGATGCTCTGTTGCTCAATCAGGTGTTCTCTCTTACATTTACCCTGTGGTTGCGTTCAGACCCGCAAATCCAGATTTATCTCGATTCATACCTGCACGTGCGCTGGATACTGTTTGCGCTTTATGTCAGCTTTGGTCTGTTGTCAGGCATTTTCAATATCAGAAAGCTGACAGCGGCGTCAGACATTTTTTCGCACACTTCAAGTGCCCTGATCGCTTCGTTTATCGGCTTCAATCTGCTTGCGTTCTTTTCGCGCGCCGTGGCTTATTATGCCTATACTTTTCCAAGGCCGATTTTTCTGCTGGCAACCGGCTTAAGCATCTTCACAGCCTTTATTCTGCGAGTATTCATTACATCTTTATTCAAACCTCACCCAAGATTGCTTCGGTCTGTTATTATCGGCGATCAATCAGAAGGCCGGCGAATTATCAAGCACTTTCATCGTCGTGGCGGCGTCAGATTCAAAATCGTTCACACCATGACCTCTGACCAGCTGTCTGACCTGGCTTCTGAAGTGGTTTTTCGTCATGCTCACGAAATATTTGTCACCGATCCGAATTTGAATCTTGATAGTTTCTGGGCGCAGATTTACTACAACCGCAAAGAAGAGCCACACGAATTCAGAGTGCGCATCTCGATCGACCCGCGCAAGGCTGCTGGCACGGTGGGACTGCAAAGCCTTGAAGATTTTCCTCTGATAACAATTACCTCGAAACCTCTGACCTCACTGGAACGCTTTGTAAAAAGAACTTTTGACATCTTCTTTTCGGTTTTCGCTCTGCTCATAAGTATGCCGGTGATGATCACCACTGCAGTTCTTGTCAGGTTAGATTCGCCGGGCCCGATCTTTTACAAGCAGAAAAGAGTTGGCCGCTTCGGCAAAGAATTCGATGTACTCAAGTTCAGGTCGATGCGGGTTGGTTCAGAAGCGAAATCAGGGCCCACAGTTTCAACCGCTGACGACCCGCGTGTGTCACCGCTCGGCAAGTTTCTGCGCCGTTTCGGCATTGATGAACTGCCACAGTTTTTTCTCGTTCTGACCGGCGAAATGTCGGTAGTAGGGCCCAGGCCTGAAAGGCCATTTTTTGTCAAAGATTACTACGAATTTCAAGGGCGCCGACTGGCTGTCAAACCTGGTGTCACCGGGCTGGCAGCTGTGAATTCCCGCTACTACCTCAGGCTTGTCGATAAGGTAACCTATGATTATTACTATCTCGACAATTACAGTTTTATTCTCGACATCAAAATCATCTTCCAGACCGTCTGGGTGCTGCTTTTCAAATCAAATAAGGCTCTGCAGGACCAGCACCACGAACTCGACAAAATGAAGCCGCCCCCCGAAGAAGGCCAGCCAGGAGAAAGCAATGGCAATTAACGAAAAGATGACAATCGCCGAAATACTTAAAGCCAGACCAGACGCAGCAAGAATTCTGCAGCAGTTCGGCATGCACTGTATCGGTTGCGCGGTTGCAGCCGGTGAGACACTCGAAGGTGCGGCCAAAGCGCATGAAGTTGATCTTGAGGCACTTCTTCTGGCACTAAAGAAAGAAGATTAAGTCATCAGTAGCTGCAAGCCTCCGGATGTAAGGTTTATCACTGACCCAGACTGCGTTATGACAATTACTTTTCGGTGTCAATTCTGGTTTGGAATAGTCTGCAAACTGTGCTATACTTCTGCAAATCTGTTGCCACGATCAACCCGATGATTTTAAACCGAATTCGCGAACCCAGAGACCTGGAAAGCCTTTCAATCGATGAACTGAAGCAGCTCAGTGGCGAAATCCGTGAGCGCATAATTAACGTCGTCAGTCAGAACGGTGGGCATCTGGCGAGCAACTTAGGCATTGTCGAACTGACATTAGCTATTCATCGCGTTTTTCATTCCCCCCAGGACCAGATCGTCTGGGATGTCGGGCATCAGTCTTATACCCACAAAATCATCACAGGCCGGGCCGAACAATTCGCGACTCTGAGAACCTTCGGCGGTCTGAGCGGGTTTCCTAAAATCTGCGAAAGTCGGCATGACGTCTTTAATACCGGTCATAGTTCGACATCAATTTCTGCTGCCCAGGGTCTCGCAATTGCCAAAGAGCAGCTGCAGATGGGCGGTAAAACCATTGCTATAATTGGTGACGGCGCTTTGACTGCCGGCATGGCCTTCGAGGCCCTTAATTTTACCGGTCACGAAAAAAACGATGTGGTCGTTATTCTCAATGACAACGAAATGTCGATTTCGCCAAATGTTGGCGCCCTTTCGATGTATCTGCACCGGCTCAGGCTCGAACCGGCCTACACCACCCCAAAAGATTATCTTGCTCACATCCTCAAGCAGATACCGGGGTTCGGTTCGAGACTCTACAATGTTATCAGCCGCCTTGAAGGCAGTCTTAAATACCTGCTGACCCCAGGCATGCTTTTTGAAGAATTCGGGTTTAAATATTTCGGGCCAGTTGATGGTTATGATTTTGAAACGCTGGAAAGGGCGCTGATAAGGGCCAGAGATCGCAAAGGGCCGGTTCTTGTTCACGTTCTGACCGAAAAGGGCCGCGGCTATCAGCCTGCCCAGGAACAGCGCCCCAAGTTTCATGGTATCGGGCCTTTCGAAATTGAAACCGGCAAAGTTAAAAAATCTGGTGAAGCCAGGCCTACATTTACCGAAGTGTTTGGCGAAACCCTATGCGAACTCGGAGAGACCAACCGTAAAATCGTGGCAATCACTGCCGCCATGAAAGAAGGCACCGGACTCAACCGCTTTGCCAGCGAGCATCCCTCACGCTTTTTTGACGTAGGCATTGCCGAGCAGCACGCGGTTACCATGGCAGCTGGCATGGCAAGGGGCGGCCTGAAACCTTTCGTTGCAATTTATTCAACCTTCATGCAGAGGGCCTTTGACCAGGTAATTCATGATGTCGCCCTGATGAATCTACCGGTTGTTTTCTGCCTTGACCGTGCCGGTCTGGTGGGCGAAGACGGCCCCACCCACCACGGTGCCTTCGATATCTCTTTTTTAAGAGCAATACCCAACCTGCAGCTTCTTGCTCCGGCAGATGAAGCAGAGTTGAAAAATATGCTGCATTACGCTGCTGCTGCAACCGGACCGGTAGCCATCAGATACCCGCGCGGCACCAGTGCCTGCAGCCTTGAATCAGGTCTACGTCATCCGATACTGCAGACCGGCAAAGCAGAAGTGGTCAAAGAAGGCTCTCAGATTTCTGTGTGGGCGCTTGGGCATACCCTTGGGGCAGCCGCCAGGGCAGTTGAAGAACTTGACAACCAGGGCATCAGCGCCAGACTGGTTAATCCGAGATTCATTCGACCTTTCGACACAGAACTTCTCGCTGATTCGGTCAGACGCAATCTACCGATCGTCACCGTCGAAGAAAACGCACTGCCAGGCGGTTTTGGCAGCCTGGTAGCCGAACATGCCATGGAACTCGGTCATACTGCCGGAATTCTGCGTATCGGCCTTCCTGACGAGTTTGTGCCACACGGCAGCCAGGAAGAGCTTCGCCATATGTTGAAAATCGATGCAGAAGGCATTAAAGAACGTATTACCAGTTGGCTGAAAACCCGGCACCGCCCGTAATAACGTCAAAATTCTCATACCCGCACTTTATCGCCGGCATTATGTCCGAGAAATTGCAGGTTCCCCCCATTCTTCGCGTTAGAAACCGTATAACTCAAATCAGCCCCAGCCCGTTCGCGGAAAAGCTCAAAAAACTGTAAAAAAACGGGCCGTCTCAAGTTAAGACAGCCCGCTTTTTTAATTAAATGTTTACACTGAAAGTTTGAAACCGACCAGAGCCAGGGGCGGAACATCGATGACAATCGACTGGTCGCGGTAATGCCAGCCATGTTTTTCGCTCCAGCGGCCACCGAAATTGCCGACATTCGAACCGAAATACATTTCGCTGTCTGAGTTGAGTATCTCGCGATAATAACCTTCACGCGGAACACCCAGTCGATAACCGGCTCTCGGCACCGGCGTAAAGTTGGCAACAAAAACCATAAGATCATCATGATTGTCGCCCTTGCGAACCCAGCTGATCATGCTGCTGTCAGCATCATCAAAGTTAATCCATTCAAAACCGCTTGAGTCACAATCTTTAAGATGAAGAGCGCCTTCACTGCGATAAAGGTGATTGAGGTGGCTGACCAGTCTCTGCAGACCCTTGTGCGAATCATATTCGAGCAGATGCCAGTCAAGACTCTGATTGCTGTTCCATTCGTTCCACTGACCGAAGTCGGTACCCTGAAACAGGAGTTTTTTACCGGGCATTGTCCACATCATGCTGAACAGCAGCCTGACGTTAGCAAATTTTTGCCAGAAATCACCGGGCATTTTGTTGATGATATTGCCCTTACCATGCACGACTTCATCGTGTGAAAGCACGTAGATGAAATATTCATGAAAGGCGTAGATCAGCGGGAAAGTCAGATTATTGTGATGATAGCGCCGATAGATGGGGTCTTTCTGGAAATACGAAAGCGTATCGTTCATCCAGCCCATGTTCCACTTGAATGTAAAACCAAGCCCACCTTCGCTGCAGGGTTTAGAAACCCCGGGCCAGGCGGTCGACTCTTCTGCAATGTTCATGATGCCGGGGTGCTTTTCCTGGCAGATACTGTTCAGGTATTTAAGAAACTCGATGGCTTCAAGATTTTCTCGACCGCCATGCTGGTTCGGAATCCATTCACCGGCCTTGCGCGAGTAATCGAGATACAGCATTGAAGCAACCGCATCAACACGCAGACCATCGATATGGTATTTGTCCATCCAGAACAGCGCGCTGCTGATCAGGAAATTTTTAACTTCATTGCGGCCAAAGTTAAAAATCAGCGTAGACCAGTCTTTGTGTTCACCCTGTCTTGGGTCAGCATGCTCATAGAGAGCGGTGCCGTCAAACCGGGCAAGCCCGTGGGCATCTTTGGGAAAATGCGCCGGAACCCAGTCAAGCAATACACCAAGGCCTTCCTGGTGCAGATAGTCGACGAAATACATAAAATCTTTTGGGCTGCCAAAACGGCTGGTGGGAGCAAAATAACCGGTTACCTGATAACCCCATGACATATCAAGAGGGTGTTCAGTGATTGGCAGCAGTTCTATATGTGTATAACCAAGTTTTTTTGCATAATCAGCAATCAGCGGCGCCAGTTCACGGTAGGTCATAAAGCGGTTGCCTTCTTCAAGGTTGCGCATAAATGAACCCAGGTGACATTCGAAAATTGATACCGGCTCGCGTTTCCAGTCTTTGTGTGAACGCGATTTCATCCAGTCGCTGTCTTTCCAGTCGTAACCGCTGATATCGTAAATCTTGCTGGCGGTTTTCGGTCGAACTTCGGCATAAAAAGCAAACGGATCGATCTTTTCGAGAAGATGGCCCTGCTGTGTTTTTACTTCGAATTTGTAATTCTGGCCGGCCTGCAAACCTGGAATAAAGATCTCCCATATGCCTGAATTACCGAGAGAACGCATCACATGACGGCGACCATCCCAACAGTTAAAGTCGCCGACGACACTGACACGCTTGGCATTAGGGCCCCATACAGCAAATGAAATACCACCAAGTTTGTCCTGGTAATAATCCATATAACGAATATGGGCACCAAGCTTTTCATAAAGCTCATGGTGATTGCCTTCGTTGAACAGATACTGGTCTGTCTCGCCAAGAGTTGGCATGAAGGCATAAGAATCATAAAATTCGGCGCTGGCGCCGTTGGCGTAGTAACTTTTTAGGCGATAAGCAAAAACACTGGTGCGATCAAGAATTACCGCCTCAAAAAAACCGGCGTCATCGAGCCGGTTCATTTTAAAAGGCATGCCATTGGCGATATCGATTACTTCAACTCTTTCAGCATCGGGCAGAAAGGCTCTGACTGCTACGCACTTTTTGCCTTTGAATTCGGCAACATGGGCGCCAAGAATCTGAAACGGGTCGTGATGATCGGTTCTTACAATAGCCTGAATTGCGCTACTGTTGATGATCTGATTCATTTAAAACTCCTGTTCTGGGGTTGGAATAGTCGTCAGAGAAGCTTGCTGTTGATCTGATTTTCGAGTTCTGGTTCAGGAGTTACACCAACCAAAGTGTGCACGGCTTTGCCATTTTTGAAAAAAATCAGGGTCGGAATCGTGGAAACATTGAACGAAGCAGCGATATCAGCGGCATCATCAACATTCAGCTTGGCGATCTTAACCTTGCCTGCAAATTTTCCGGCCAGACTGTCGATAATCGGACCCATCATGCGGCAGGGACCACACCAGGGAGCCCAGAAATCTACAAGAACGCCTCCCTGAAATTCAGTAACTTCTGATTTGAAGTTTTTGCTGTTAAGTTCGAGTGCCATATTATCCCCTTTCAGTTGGTGCTATCGTACCCCGAAAAGAATACACCCAACCCGCCATAAATACAACTGTAACAGCATCAATTATCAGCAATCAGACGAGCCTGAAAAAATGACTGTTCAGAATTGACATAACCGAAATCAAGCAGATTTCCGCAATAACCATCGGGTTGAAACACCGGCCGGCCAAACAACCGGCCATTGCAACTGCGAATGCGAATCTGCAACCACTGATAACAGGCATCCTGAGGAGCAAAAACAGTTATAAGCGGACAGCTGGCGTCAGAAAATCCAATGATGATAAGGAAAGTGTTGTCTAAAAAACCATCAGGCCGTGCCGGCCTCTCAAGAAAATACTGTCGGTTATCCCTGTCATAACCGGCACCAAGATCATTGAGATATTCTTCATTCATGTGGAGACGAGGCAGATCAAGCAAAAAAATCTGCTCAACCAGCTCAGCGCGAGATTTTTGCACCATTTCTGCCGACAAAGAAAACTGTTTTTCGGCAAAAATGTCAGTTAAAGACAAAGCCACAGACAAAAACACAAAAACAGCCAGAAAATTACGCATGCTTTACCTCCAGAATTTTCGTTCTGCAGGTAAATCAAATGAAAAAAGAAAAAGGGAAAAAATAATTTATTTCTTCAGGGCTTACGTCTGAGAATCAGGCCCGGACGATTGCCAGCGCGGCTTAAATACCAGCCATTGCCATCTGGCGCCCGCCACTCACGCAGCTGAGAGTTATCAATGTAACCTTTCATGAAGAGATCATCGAGGTCTACAAAACCTTCCTCAGAGGCAAGGCCATTGCTCTCAAGAAAATTATAGATAGCGGCGGCACGCGGATCGCTTCTGGTTTCAGTTTCTGGTTCGGCAAAAGAATCGACGGTTTCGCTCTTTGCCATACCGATAGATTTCGAAGAGGTGGGCAGGCTGCGCAAGACTTCTTTAAGCTTCGGCGCTGAGGCCATCTGCATGGTATCCTGCGCAGTTTCTTCGGCTTCAATGCTCAACGGTTCAGCCTCGTCAAAAGCAACCTCCATGGTTTCAAGAGGTGGCGCAGCAGGGGCCATGGCAAACCGACCTGAAGTATCAGCATTTTCTTCAAGCGCAAAGCTCACCGCACCTGGTATCTGCTGCGAAGTTGCTGTTTTTCTTTCAGCAATCACACCGACATTCTTTTCTGCTTTGAAGGCCAGCAGATCGCCGGTGAGCTTCGAACTGGTCTCCAGACTCTTTTTAAGTTCTGGATGCACTGTGACAGCAGCGCCGACAGCCGCGACAGTGTTTGACGAAACCGGCTGTGAAGACTCTCTGCCTCTCATGAACAGCGGGCGTTCAAGCCTTTTAACCTGTTTAAATTCATCTTCTGTCTGTTGCGAATGCCTGTCAAAACCCGGCGCGAAACCGCGAAGAAAAATTACAGCAACGGCAAACCCGGTAATTCCGGAAGCAAGAGCGATTTTAAAAGTCATGGAATTGACAAAAGCGCTCAGTTTTTTAACCCAGTCTGGGGCAGCCGCAGCATTTTCTGCCGCGACAATTCTCGGCACTGCCAGTATTTTTCGCGTAACTTCGGCAGGCAAAGGTTCTGAAGCTATTTCTTCAAAACCGTCACGCATTTTCAACTCGTATTTCAGGAACTTACGACAGGTCGAGCAAGCGGCGAGATGAGCCGAAAGTTCAGCATTACTGCCGATTTCGTCAGCTTCAGTCATCTCAACAATTAAGTTTTTGCTCTCTTCGCAGTTCATATGCTTTTTTCAAACCTTTTCAACTGAATCTTTTCACTCAACATTTGATCAAGCCTGAGTCTGGCGTGGCGTACCCGGGTTTTGGCTGTTCCGAGCGGAACTTCCATAACTTCGGCGAACTCTGGAATGCTGAGCCCGGCAATATAAACCAGACACACCGCCATGCGGTCGTGCTCTTCGAGTCGATCGAGACACTCGTCGATATAACCGACCAGCTGCTGGTGCTCTATAGCCTCTATCACACTCTCTTCAACCTGCACCCCGGCATCGATGACATCAGGTAGTATTTCGCTTGGAATCTCACGCTGACCGGCGCGCCTCCACTCATCTATCAAAAGATTTCGGGCAATCCTGAAGATCCAGGTCTTCAGTGAACCGTATTTGAAGTTCTCCCGGTTTCTGAATATTCTCAGGAATACTTCCTGCACTTTGTCAGCAGCCAGCTCGGCATTACGGGTGTTTCTGAGAAAGAACTGATAAACACGGGTTCCGAACTGTTCATAAAGCCGCTGCCAGGACTGTTGATCGCCTGCAAGCGCTTTTTGCCACAACTCTTCGGGTTTCATGTTTTCCATAATTGCAAACGCCGACCTATCAGAACAGATTTAGCTATTTTTTGAAAGTTTTAAGAATTTCTTTGCGCAATGAACCGGCGCCGCTGTTATGGATCTTGAAAAAATGCTGATGTTCCTTGATACAAGGGCGAACCTGGTAAAGCAGCAGGTGTCCGGCATAACTGGTAACAACAACGGCAAGATCGCAGCGTCCGACAATCTCGGCGGTTCTTGCCTGGCTGATGGTGTGATAGCCTTCATACCATTCATAATCCTCATTGGCAACGCCAGCCTCTTTGAGAATTGGCAGGTAATGGTCACGGCCAACACCACCAAAAATCACTACACGTTTGCCTTCAAGCAGACCAGCCACCGAGTAAGCATCTTCGTCAGGAATAGCATGCAGAGCCTGCAGTTTACGGGTCAGGTCCTGATTTTCCTGGTCTAGTTTGAGCATATCTTCGCGCAGTTCTTCTTCTTCTTTGATCGTTTCTTCGAGTTCCTTACGACTGGCACGCACTTTTGCCTCAGCTGCCTGCAGTTGCTTCTGGACTTCAGCCGGATCCAGCCTGGCGAGCTTCTGCCTGAGTTCTTCATTCTGAGTGCGCAAAGCGCGGGCTTCAGACAGGGCCTGATCTTTTTCGATATTTACCTGGTTAATACGGCGACGCAGTTCATCGCTTTCTTCTCGCAGATCCTGAATCTTTTCGTGCAACTCTTCGCGCGTCATCTCAAAATCTTTGAGTGAAATGCTTGGCCGCGTCTGATTGAAATATTTTAAAACAAAATGGTGATGTGTATAAATTTCGAGAATGTTGCTGAGGTAATCTTCGTAAGCATCCTGTTTGTCTTCGGTTGGCGGAAATTCGCTCTGAATATCTTCGATAAGCAGCTTGATAAGCTTCTTGCCATCACGGTATGCCTTGTCGAGGTCCTCATAAAAATTGGGTCGCACCAGATTAAGGCTGCGAGTCTCGTTGTATGCCCATTCAAGATGTTTGAACCCATCGGCTTCAAGCAAGGCCCAGGCGTGAACCACCTCGGCCTGCGAAATCTCATAGCGCAGATTTTCGATTATTTTCTTCAGTTCGGCGAGGCGGGCTTCTTCTGAATCCGGCACCGCGCCTTCCTGGAGGCTTTCACGACAGACAATCTCGATCTGGCGGATCAATTTTTTGAACGATGGGTATTCGTCGCTGTCAAGAAACAGGGCAGCGAGAAAACCCTTGCGCTTGAGAAAGTGCCGCGAGAACACCCGCTTTTCGCCACCAATGACCACGTCATATTTTGAGTTGCGACGGGCCTGCACCTTGTGCTTCTGGGTCGAAGGCTCGGCGGCAGCTTCTCTGGCCTTGCGCATACGGTTGATTTTCTCTTCGATCATGTCGTTGACAAGACGCGTCTGAACCGGCCCGCCTAGAATGATATCGAGAAGATCGCCAATAAAAAGGGCAAACGAACGGCCGGCACGTTCATAAAGGCTAACAAAGGTTTTGTGAAAACCCCAGTATTTATCGCTATCAGATTCACCGCCACGCTCTGACAACCGTTCAGGCTTCTTTACCAGGTTTTCGGCGACAGCAATAAACTTATTGCTTCCACTCCGGTTAGGGGAAAAGCCAGCCAGCTTCTCGAGCTCTTCTATACTCTTCTGGTTGCGCGAAAAATTAAGGTCATCGAGGGGATTGATCATCTGCTGTTCCTCTGAATTTTATGCAATCTGATTGCCGCCACGTTTTTTTGCCATTTTTAGAGCTTTTTCTGCCATTCTGAGAAGATCTGCCGGTTTCGAAGTCGCCTTAGAACTGCTGGCAATGCCAAAACTGCCGGTTACCTGAATCGACCTTGTGCCAGCCCTGATTTTGGTGTCTGAAAGATTGGTCTTCAGCTTGGTTGCAACCGTCTTTGCCCCGGCAAAAGGCGTTTCTGGCAGCAGCATTGCAAATGTATCGGCACCAAAACGTGCCACCAGATCATGAATGCGGGTGGCACTTCTGAAAATACGCCCCACTTCCTTAAGAACCCGATTACCGTTTGCTTCGCCGTGTGTGTCGTTGAGGGCCTTGAAGTGGTCGAGATCCATCAGAATCAGAGAAATATCTTTCTGATGGCGCTGCGCCCGGCAGAATTCTTCGCCCAGTCGTCGCATAAACAGGTTCTGGTTGGCAATACCGGTAATTGCATCGGTGGTCGCTGAGTGAAACATGCGGGTACGACTGATAGCAACCGCTGCCTGTGCCGCAAAAACCCGCAGCATCTGGTCTGTGCGGGCTGTCATCATATTGCCGCTGTGCTTTGTGTCTATGTATAAAACACCGATATTAGTGGCCATCTCTTTGAGTGGAACCAGTGCAACCGAAACAATGCCGGCATCTTCGGGGTTGCGACCACGGCGACCCGGCTGCTTAAAGCGATGTGAAGGGCCGATCATTGTTTCACCGGTCTCAAAACAGCGACTTACCAGACCGGCAGTTGCCTGCAGGTCATCATTGATTTCGCCGGGAGCAAAATTCTGCATTGAAACTGTTTCGAGTCGGCTCAATTCCTCATTGTAGAGCATCAGCAGGGCGCGCTCACCGCCAGTCACTGCAATCGCCATTTCAAGAGTAAACTCAAGCAGCCGCGGAAAACTGCCAATTGAATTCAGGGCATAGGTTACCTCAAGGACAGCCGACAATTCTTTTATTCTGGTCACCATTTCGCCTTCTGCAGCCGAAATGGCGTTGTAATGCTGCCTGGGGATTTTGCTCTTTATCTGACTGAAGCATTTGCGCACGAAGGCTTCGTTGCTGTTGAGAAAAAAGGGAAACAGTTTTTCTT
>DAOQWI010000009.1:0-39463 GCA_035342015.1 Candidatus Ozemibacteraceae bacterium
GCCGTTCAGAAGCGGAACGAATTCTTTCAGATTGGCATTGAGTTCAACAGTGAGTGAAGCGGCTCCGGCAAAATCAGATTTTAGAACCAGGCGTTCAAGGTTGGTGAGATTCCCTGAGGTTTTGATGAAAATCTGTTTTTCATCGCTGACGCCGAATGCTTCAAAAAATGTGCCGATGCGCCCACTGAGTTCAAGAGTCTTGTTGTGAGCGTCAGAAAATTTATTTTCGGCTACCAGACGCCTGATATCACCGATAAATTTTGCAGTGTTACTTGTTTTTTCGGCCCATTGCCTGTCATTTCGAGCTTCTTCAGGCGGGCTGGTCATATAGCGTTTTGAAAACTCGAGCCATGAATCCATTACCTGCTTCATTTCGCTGTCGTAACTGGCTTTTTTCTGTTCTTTGAGGGCCGAACCAAGAACGGTAAGCGTATTGGTGAAGCTGCGGATGGTTTTTGAAAACTCACTCGCCGGATTCTGGGCGGTGAGAAGCATTACCAGAGTGTCATCACAGGCAATTGCGGGCATAAATGCCGCTCCGGCAGCCAAAAAAGCTGCGGCGGCAATCAAGGTTCTGGCAGTGCTTTTCATATCAGCCTTTCAGATAGAAACAGCGCACCTTTTCGCCTGCTTCGAGTTTTTCACTGCCGGCCGGGTGCAGAAAAATGACATCAGCGCCTGATAAACTTGTCAGCATATGGGATTCCTGAGTTGGCAAGGGTTTTACAAGGGTTCTGCCAGACTGATAAATCAGGCTGCCCCTTTTGAAAAAATCACGTTTCTCTTTGTTTAAACTGGTTTCGGCAAGCTCAAGATCGAGAGTCAGGCGTTCGGGCGGTGCACCGAGAACTTTTCTGATGAAAGGTCTGACGAAAAGCTCGAAGGTAACCGACGTTGAAACCTGGTTGCCTGGCAGAGCAAAGATCGCTTTTTCGTTGTAAAAGCCAAAAAACATCGGCTTGCCCGGCTTGATCTCGACACCATAAAACACAGGTTTGATCGCCAGCTCACTCAGTAATACCTTGAATGGATCATGTCTTCCCATTGATATGCCACCGCTGGTTACAACGATGTCAGCGGCCTCAACAGCTCTGAGAAATAGATCGCGGGCACTCGTGCCCCGATCGCGGGCGATACCAAAATCGAGTACTCTCGCACCGGCCTCTTCGGCCTGCATGATCAGCATGGTTGAATTTGAATTACGCACTTGCCACGGATGCGGCAGTTCAAATGGCATCAAAACCTCGTCACCAGAAATTAGAATCGCGACGGTCGGCTTTTTTATGACTGCAATACTGGTCAGGCCGGCTGAGGCAATGCGCCCGGCAACATGAGGTGTAATCAATAGTGGTGATTGCAGCATCAGATCACCACGGCTCAGCTCTGATGCCTCACGCCTTACATAATTACCCGGGGTGTATTCGGAGCGAAAACTGACACTCTTGCGATCTGAGGAGGTTTGTGTATCTTCGACCCGCACCACGGTATCAGCACCAGGGGGAAGGGTTGCACCGGTGGCGATATATGCACAACAACCCTCGGGCAGCTCGCTGATGGTATGGCCGGCGTCGATTCCCGGTACAAGTGGCAGATTTACCGGGTTGTCGGAACTGGCGCCAGTCAGACTGGATGCCTTGAGACAAAAGCCGTCCATGGCAGAACAATCAGCAGCCGGCAGGTTAAGATCAGAAACCACATTCTGAGCCAGAACCCTTCCGCGTGATTCGCTGAGGCTGATGAACTCAGACCCGGTTCTGATTCTTTCTGAATTTTGCAGAACCAGATTCAGAGCGGTTTCATATTTGACCGGCTGCATTGTAATTGTATTCATAACTGAATTTTAGCATACCTGTGTCTGCAATTCAATGCCAGGTATGACAGAGTATTATTAAGTATTCACTCAGGCTCGGAAAAATCGAGTTCTACGATAACCGGTTCGGTTCTTGTATTGATAAGTTTATCGGGGCGATTGTTAAGGCCAGGCAGTGAACGGCTGCGAAAAGTCACAGAATCACCACTGAGGGTGAGCGGAATTCCGCGTTCGCCAGTTTTCAGAGTCACTTTGCCTCCTGGTTTCAATGCCTGATAAAGCTTGTCGAGTGTTATATCAAAAGTCTGTACCGGAGAGAAAGGGCCAAATATGCCGTCTTCAGGGTTAAGAGCTCCGGGAGCCGGGCTTATTGATGCGGGGGTGTGGATAAGCTTGTCCAGTCTGCCGATTGCCCGTTTGAGGCTCGATCGCCAGTTGGTGGCCCTTTCCGGGTGAGCTTCGGCATAATCATTCAGCTCGGCGAGGACTGCCAGAATCCCTTCCATTTTTTCAAGCTCGGCCGGCTGATCGGCGATGCTGAGAAAGACAAAGCGCAGAGCCCGGCATTCGGCTTCGCCGATCAGAAAATCGACATTTGCCGGCTGATTGCGAAATGATGCAATCAGGCTGGTAAAGAAACGTGGCGGGTAAAGCCAGATTTTGAGGCTTGAAAAGCGGTAACGCCCGAGGGCGAGTTCATCGCCGACGAGAAAAAACCTTTTAAATGATCGGCCAGATATTTCTGATTCCGTGAAGAAACGCCCCGGATCAGCCGGTTGTGCTGGAAGACATTCGGCAGTGGGAATCAGTTGCACCATGCCATCTTCTGTAAGTGATAAAACATTGTTTGATTGATTTGTCGCCATAAAACCCGGGCTGGTAAAAAACATCGAAGCAAGCTCGAAAGGTTCGGTATTTTGTAGATAAGCTGCCGCGTCTTTCATAAATGAAAGCACCGGTGATGGGGTGCGGCCGTGCAGTAACGCCGATTTTTCCTGAACTTTAAGGGTGTTGCCTTTCATTTCCCATATTTTGGCAAAAATGGGCTGCGACTGTTCAGGTGGATGTGGGAATGGCACAGATATTCTGCCGGATTCAAGCTGCAGATCGCTGCTGTATATAAGGTGCCCGTTCTGCCAGATTTCTACATGTCGATAATCTGAACCGGTGCAGTCATAGGTGATAAAAGCCTGATCGATTTCGACTTTGAATTCTTCGAGAAGCCTGCTGGAGGTTTCTGAGCTGGTATTCCCGTATTTAAGAATATGAACCGGCGGGCTTGCAATGGTCAGGCTGTTGAGAAATGCCGAGGAGATGGAAGATAACAGGTCAGGCTCATTTCTGATAAGTTTTTGCGCTAAGACAGCTTTGTCTGGTTGTGGCAAAACCGGCATCGGCAAGGATTGGACTGAATTGCCAGATGAGAAATCGAAGTGGTGCAGCCCGTAAGCGCTGCTGCTGTGAAGATGGGTTGTGAAAAATGCAGTTCCGTAAAGATCGGTAAGCACAACACGGTTAATAGTGTCGTGCCCGGCGGGCGTTTTCATTTTGACTCTGACCGGGGCCTTGAAAATCCCTTTTCCGGACTTGCGGTTGAGCAGCGCAATTCTAAAGCTGACCCAGTTTCCGGGGTGAACAGGTGCCGCCGGTGGCAGAATAATAAGTCCTGGACTGTTTCCGCAGACAATGCTGCTTTTTAGAAGTTCCTTATCCGGGTAGCCGCTTGGAAAAACCGAAATTGTCGCAGTTCCATACATGTCTTCAGGAACCTTTATCAAACTTCGGTATGAGCCATCTCTGTGCTGCGCGAACGTTATAATTTCAGGCGACAGCATTGCAGTGCCGGAGGCGCTCCGGCTGACCGAAGCAGAAAGCCTGAGGGCCGTTTCCCTTGTCAGACGCCCTTGTTGGCTGCTGAAGGCATGCAGAAGCATTTCCTGGGTGTGTCCAGGTTGCAGCGGACCGTCTGTCGAAAGGGCTAGAAGCAGATTGTCAGGCAATACTGGCGGGGCCGGGCGTTGCAGAAAAACAGCCACTCCAGAAATTATTGCTGCCAGCAGAATCAAAGGTAAAAATTTGCGCATGGCCGGCAAATTAGCATTATAAGCCAGCAATTGTCAAACACAGACACAAGGTTTGACGTGAAGGAGTTTGCCTGAATGCCTTCAATATCAGGGCAAATAATGTTATAACTTACGGCGTGGAAAACGAATGTATTACGGTAACAATTGATCGAATAACCTTCTGCAATGAGCAGACCGGTTATTACGTGCTCAAGGCCTCGGGGCGGCAATATCCGCACGGGGTTACCGTGGTCGGCAATTTTGGTATCATTCAGCCTGGCGAAGAGGTCAGAGTCTACGGAACCTGGGCCTGCCACCCGAATTTCGGCATGCAGTTTCAGGCGATGAAATTCACGGTGCTGAAGCCCGCAACCCTCAAAGGGATTGAAAAATATCTCGGTTCAGGCATGATCAAGGGAATTGGCCCCGTTACAGCGCGGCGGCTTGTCGAAACCTTCGGCCTCGATACTCTTGAGGTGATCGAAAATAACCCGGAAAAACTTGCTGAATGCCCCGGTATCGGGCCCGGAAAAGCCGAAAAGATTGCCAGTGGCTGGTTTTTGCAGCGCTCGATTCAGGATATAATGATTTTTCTTCAGGGGCATGGCATTTCGCCGGCCTATGCCACGCGAATTTACCGCAAATACGACCGTGAGGCGGTGCGCCGTGTCTCTGAAAATCCTTATATTCTGGCTCATGAAGTGCCTGGTATGGGATTTAAAAAAGCTGACAGCATCGCGGCAGAGTTTGGTATCACCGGCAATGACCCGCGTCGTGTCAAAGCGGCAATTCTCTACCTGATGAGCACGATAACCAAAGATGGCCATCTTTTTCTTAAAGAAGAAGAGCTGCACAAAATGGCCGAGGAAATGCTCGGGCCTGGGCAAAAAGATGATCTTGATGCTGCAGTGAGGGCTCTTGTGTCTGAAAAGAAACTGATAATGCGGGAATTCAGAATGCAGCCGCTTTTTTATCTGCCTGCAAGTTACCGGGCCGAAGAAGGCAGCGCCCGCATCGTAAAAAAGCTGGTTGAGCGGCAGCGTGAGCTTCCGAGAGAAAAGCTTATGGCGGCCCTCGATCGGGCGGTAGCCACACATGGGCTTAAACTCAGCGATATTCAGCAGCTTGCGGTCGAAACTTCGCTTAAAAAAGGTTTTGTTATCATAACCGGCGGCCCGGGCACCGGCAAAACCACTACTCTCAAAGCCGTAGTCAGCGCCCATCGCGCCCTCGGCAATCGCGTTCTGCTCGCCAGCCCGACCGGGCGGGCTGCCAAACGCCTGGCCGAAGTGTCTGGGTTTGCCGCTCTGACCATACATCGTCTGCTTGAATATTCACCCCAGGAAAAGGGCTTCAGGCGAAACCGGCAGCTGCCGCTCGACTGCGACACTCTTGTTGTCGATGAGGCTTCGATGATCGATATGAACCTGTTTTTCAGCCTGGTGCAGGCAGTTCCCGATCACGCCACTCTCGTTCTCGTTGGAGACGCTGATCAGCTGCCATCGGTTGGCCCTGGTCTTGTTTTGAACGAGCTCATCAGCTCTGGCATGGTGCCGGTTGTTATTCTCAATGCCATTTTCAGGCAGGCTGAAACTTCTCAGATTGTCAAAAACGCCCATCTGATAAATAACGGGCAGATGCCACAGCTGCTTGTCCCCGACGGGCAGAGCCAGTCTGACTGTTATTTCGTGGCGGCTGAAGACCCTGACAAGGTTATCGCCATGCTGAAAAATGTCGTGCAGAAAAGTCTGCCGGCGAAGTTCAATTATGACCCGGTGAATGATATTCAGGTTCTGACACCGATGAATCGCGGCAAACTTGGGGCTACCAGCCTTAACGCCATTCTGCAGGAAGTCCTCAACCCGCCGGCACCTGAGCGCAGTGAAATTGAACATCTCAACCGGCTGTTCAGAGTCGGTGACAAGGTTATTCAGCTGCGCAACAACTATGATCTTGAGGTTTTCAACGGCGATATCGGCACGATTACAGATATCAGTTCCGAAGATCAGGAAGCGATCATCGATTTTCCTCAGGGAAAAATCACGTTTCAGTCGGCGGATTTTATCGATCTGGCGCATGCCTATGCTGTAACTGTTCATAAATCTCAGGGCAGTGAATACCAGGCAGTGGTTCTCGTGGCTTCAACACAGCATTATATGATGCTGCAGCGCAACCTTCTCTATACAGGTCTGACGAGAGCGAGAAAGACCATGGTTTTTCTCGGCAGTCGCAAAGCCATTGCTATGGCTGTTAACAACAACCGCATCAAGATGCGCAACACCATTTTTTCAAGCCTGCTGCAAAACACTGGCAAACAGGAATAATTTTTTTTTACGGGTGCCTTGACGCTTTGGCAACCCATCAGTAAACTTGAAAGTAATTCTGAAGGTACACAACTTTCCGTTAATTACAGGGGGTTCGATTATGATAAGGCGCTATGAATTAAGAGTAACACTCTGCATTGTTCTCTCACTTCTCATGCTGGTTGACTTCACCGTGTTCAATCCGGCTCCTGCCTTTGGCGCACTTGACAAGAAAAGCGTTCTGATTGGTGCTGGTGTCGGCGCTGTAGCCGGTGCTGGTATCGCTCTTGCCGCTCCTGCTATTGGTGGCGCTATCGGTGCTGCCGGTGGTATCGCCGGTGTTGGTACTGCCGTGGTCGGTGGTGTCGCAGCTGTCGGTGGTGGCGTTGTTGGTGCTCTGGCAGCCTTCGGTGGCGCAATTGCTTCGGCTCTTGGCGCTGTCGGTGGTTTTATCGCCGGCATCTTCGCCAGCCCCCTGTTTATTCCGGCACTGGTAATCATTGGCGCAGCCGTAGCCGGTTATTTCCTCTACAAGAAATTTAAAGCCAAAAAAGGTGCTTCTGGCCCCGCAAGCGAAGTGCTTCCTGGCTCTGACGAGATCTATGTAACTCCTGGTGACTATGAAATGAGCGGCGGCATTGTTCCGGCCGGCGACCAGGATGCTCCGATCAGCGTTGGTGATGCAGCAGTAATCACGATTGGCTCTGGTGACGCAGTAACCGTATCTGATACGGCTCCGGTCACTGTGGCTCCTGATACAACTGCTCAGGCACCGGTTGCCACTACCGAAACCGTCACTGGTGTTCCGACTGGCAGCGATTCACTCAAGGCCGCCCATGACCGCTATATCGCCGCTTACCAGAAGTATACAACTCTGGTTACCAACAGCGGTGGTGCAGATCCTGAAGAAGTTAAGCGCGCCCTCTCTGATTACCGCACCGCTTACAACGAATATCAGAACCTGCGCATGTCTGGCAGCAAATAACCCCCTGCTGAAAGCATAAAAAAAACTACCGCCCGCAAGGGCGGTAGTTTTTTTATGCCTGAGAGTTGTTGTTCAGTGCCGCATTTGAGTCAGATGATTGACGGATTTTAATGTGACAAGGGCTAGGCAGCAGTCAGTCTGAAAAAGGTGATAACCGTGTCGCCAAATACCCGTTCGTCGAGCAGTCGGTAGGCCGGCATTTTTTCGAGGCCGAGCAGGTCTTTTTTCTGGCGTTCGATGATGAACAGAGTGTCGGGTGAAAACATCGGGCATTGCGGAATATACTGCAGCAGCGGGTCTAGCAATCCCTTGAGATATGGCGGGTCGATAAAGACGACGTCAAAAGGCGGGCGATCGACTGTCTGCAGAAACTTCAGGCAGTCCATCGTAAAGACTTCGCCACGGTCGGCAAGACTGGTGATCTCAAGATTTTCTCTTATCGTGCGTGTACATTCGCGGGAGGCATCGACAAAGGCGGCATAACTGCCGCCACGACTCAGGGCTTCGATGCCAAGATTGCCTGAGCCGGCAAACAGATCGAGGAACCTTGCATCGTCTACAAGATCGGCAATGATGTTGAAGGTTGAACCTTTGACTTTATCCATGGCCGGGCGGGTTTTTCCGCCACCGGGCATTTTGAGGCGTCTGCCTTTGGCAGAACCGGTGATTATTCGCATTTTATCCGCCTTCCATAAAGGTTTTGTAGCTTTCGCCGAAGGATTTTATCATCTGACCGGTAAACCAGTCGCAAATTTCGGCTGGCTCGCTGGTAAGAATCTCATAGGCTCTGGTTCTCGCATTTTCTACCAGCTTCTGCGGAATACGATGCGAAAAACACGGGTGTGACAACCCGCTCTGCCTGGTGCCAACCAGATCTCCGGGGCCACGCATTTTGAGATCTTCGAGCGAAAGTTCGAAACCGTCATTGGTCGAAGCGAGAACCGCCAGGCGTTCTGTTTCTGCCGTCACATGCGAGATGAGAACGCAGGTCGAAGCATCAGAGCCGCGCCCAACCCGGCCGCGCAACTGATGTAGCTGAGACAGACCAAAACAGTTGGCGTTTTCGATGATCATCAACGTGGCGTTCGGGTTATCGACGCCGACTTCGACGACGGTGGTCGCGATGATGATGTCGATGCGCCCGGCCTTGAATTCGTACATGATGTTCTCTTTTTCATCCCAGGTCTGGGCACCGGTGAGACAGGCGATTTTTGCATCAGGAAGCAGGTCGCTGATATTGTCAGCGGCGGTTTCGACCGAAACCCAGTCTTTGACATCAGAGGCTTCGATCAGCGGGCAGACGACATAAATCTGGTTGCCGGCTGCCAGCGTGTTTCTGACCAGAGGCAGCACTTCGCGAAAGTCTGCGGCGATCTTCGTGGCAACCGGTTGCCGCCCCGGGGGCAGTTCGTTGATGACACTGGTATCCATATCGCCGAAAATTGTCAGCGACAGGGTTCTAGGAATCGGAGTCGCAGAAAGCAGTAGCTGGTGTGGGTTCTCGCCTTTTCTGAACAGCTGGCGACGGTGATTTACCCCAAAGCGCTGCTGTTCATCGATGATGCAGAAATTAAGACGGTTGAACTGTGTCTGCTCTTGAAAAAGGGCGTGGGTGCCAAAGATGAACAGTGCCTGCCCGGTTGCCACCGCTTCGTTGAGTGCCCGGCGCTCGGCATTTTTCATGCTGCCGGTAATGATTACGGCATGCCGGGCAAATTGCGGAAAAAACCTGTTAAAATTCTGCAGGTGTTGTCTGGCAAGAATTTCGGTCGGCGCCATAAAAGCGCACTGAGAACCTGGGTAAAGCTCAATGGCTGAGTCGATCATCGCCAGAAAGGCTACCAGAGTCTTGCCAGAGCCGACGTCGCCCTGAAGCAGCCGATTCATCGGCGGCCTGTCACTGCCTGGCTTCAGGTCGGCGATGATTTCACCGAGGGCCTGCTTTTGGCCATTTGTAAGCTGAAAGGGCAGGGGATAGGGCGAATCGGCCGGCGGGTGCCTGACAGCATCGGGCAGTGTCAGAAAGCCGGTAATATTCTCGCGTCTTTTGAGAACACCCATCTGAAAAAGTACCTGATCGAAAAAAGCCAGAGTGTGCTTCGCTTTTTTCAGCTCTTCGTCTGATTCGGGGCGGTGAATGTCGGCGAGGGCATCGGCTATGACTCTGAAAGATGATTCCTGAACAGCCGGAGGGAAAGAAGCTCCCCAGTCGACCTGATCGAGCACATTGTCGATGAGTTTACGCAACGACAGAGGTGATATGCGGGCTTCAGCCAGCCGTGAGTTAGACGGGTAAACCGGCGTAAGCTTTCTGCCGGTAGCTTCGACAGTTTCGTTTTCAGCCGGTTCAATCTCGGGGTTTGACAGAACCAGTTGATTTTTTATACTTGTGGCAGCGCCAAAGAGCCAATATTCGTTGCCCGGCTTCAGTTGTCTGGTCAGATAAACCTTATTGAACCATTTGGCTCCGATTTTTCCGGTGTGGTCGGAGAATTCGGCATTGATGACCGTGAGGCCGCGTCTGGCGTGAAAAGCCTTTATTGAACTGAGCCGCGCCTTTAAAAGTCCCTGCATCTGCGGTTGTAGAGCACTGACCGGAATTGCCTGCCGGCGATCCTGGTAGCGCACCGGGTAGATGCGCAGCAGGTCGAAAACGCAGCCGAACCCTGCGTTCTGAAGGGTTTCTGACTTTTTCGGGCCGATGCCGCTGATGGTGCCGACGTGGTCGTCAAGAAGCAGCTTTTTTGCTTTGACCGTAGCCTTTTTAATAACTATTTACCTCGATAAAAAACTAGCTCTTATTGCACATTAATACAAGAACAGGCAACTTGTGCGTCATCCCTGCGAAGGCAGGGGTCTCAGACGTTACATGCAAAGTTTCCACCTTTCCGCTCTGGGCATAAACGCGGTAATGACGGAAAAATTACAGATTCGGGTTTAGTAAACAGCGGAGGCTTATCTCGAAGCCTCTGGATTGCTGATATCTATTCCTTGAAAAAATACAACTGCTTCATGACCATGAACTCTTCATTCATGTAGACAAGATCCCAGCCGTTACGGCCGGCTTCATCGAGCAGATGACCGAGCTTTTCGAGAAAATCCGGCCCTTTCATGGCTTTCAGATCAAGAGTTTTGTAATTATATCGCTGTGGTGACTTTTCAAGCGTCATGTGATTTCTCCTGCCCGGGGTGTTGTTCCTGGAGTATGGAATTCAGGTAGAGATAACCCTTGAGCATCTGCCGCAGTGAGCCGTCCTGCTGTGGTGATTGCGCACAGGCTCGAAGCGTGAGGTCGATGGCGCTGAAAGCTTTCTGATACTGACCGGTAAGGTTGAAGCAGTAGGCCAGCAGAAGGTTTGATTCGACGTCGACCGGCGAAATATCGACGGCCTTCAGCAGGACTTCGATTGCCTTGTCATATTGACGCAGCTGAATATGAAGGGTTGCCAGCTTCTGGTAGATAACAGGATTCCGCGGCGAAAGGGCAGCAGCATGGGTCAGCAGTTTGACGCTTTCGCTGAACTTGCCGGCAATCTGGTAGATCTGACCGAGAATCAGGTAGGCGCCAAGAATTTTCGGGTAGAGACTGAGTGCCTTGACGAGATGTTTTACCGCATCTTCGTATTTGCGCGCATAATAAAAGATCGTGCCCAGGTTGAAGTGAGCCTTGACGAGATTCGGATTGATTTTCAGGGCTTCCTGATAAAGTTTTGCCGCCTCGGAGTTCTTTTTCAGCATGAAGCAGAGATTGGCGTAGGCAAGCAGGGCTTTGAGATGCTGCGGGTCGCGGGCATAAATAACCTTGAAGATCTTTTCGGCGGCGACGAAATTGCGCGCCGCGATAAAACGGTTGGCATTTTCGATTTCGTCTGCGTAAGTATTGTCAGGAAGAATCTGGGTGCTGAGTACCACCGGGGTTGGCGGCTCGCTTTCGACCGGCAGAATAGCTTCGGCTCCGGGTGTGCCTGCAGATGACTGACGTTGCAGCGTTTCTTTTGGCGGAGCAGGTTTTTCGCCTTCTTCTGGGGTGGCAGCCGGAGTGCTGGCGCAGACGGCTGTCGCGGTTCCGGCGTCGGCCAGTTCGCGGTTGATCGCATCGGGATTATCGATCAGATCGACCAGTATCTGGTTAATCTGCTTGAGCAGATTTTCGTCATGACTTATCTCTTTGCCGATCTCGCCGATAACGAAAGTGGCAGACTGAACATGTCTTTTATCGTCACTTTTGAAAAGCTCGCGCAGATTATCGAGAACCGAATACTCACCCCAGACCCAGAGGGTTCTGATGGCAGTGCTCTTAACCCGGTTGTCTTCGTGCTGTAGCAGCTCTTTGAGGCGGTCTACCAGTTCTGGATCAGCCTTGCGCGACAGCTTGACCATTGCATCAATTGTATTAGAAACAACTCTTGGGTCTTCACTGCTTAAAAACGGGCTTATCAAAGGTATGACGTCGGCTTTGGCAGTCTGCCCGAGGCACGAAATGAGGGTAGCCTGCACAATGAAGTTTTCTTCCTTCTGCAGTTTTTCTTTAAGAATTGGCGGGGCTGCTTCTGGAGAGCAACGTGAGATGGCGAGTGCCGCTTCGACCCTGACGTCAAAATTCGGGTCGTCGATCATTGGTTTTAGGTGGGGCAGGGCGTCTTTGAATTCGATTTTACGCAGAGCATTCGTGGCATTTCGTCTTACATCGGGATCTTCGTCTTTTAGAGAGCGACCGAGTTCGCGAATGAAGCGGGCATCTTTGATTTCACCAATGGCGTAGGCTGCCGAGGCACGATACCATTTGTCGGTATGTTCGAGCATCTGGCGCAGAGTTTCTGATACATCGAAGTCGCCGTATTTCCAGATGGCTTTGGCAACATTGGCACGTACACGGTTGCTTGGGTCTTCGAGATACGGCTGCAGAATGCCGACAATCGAGCCTGACTTTATGCTTTCGATCGCTTCGATGGCGTTGGCACGGACACGCGGATCTTCATCGCGCAGAGCCGACTGAAAAACCGGCATCAGTTTGTCTGAAGCCATCATGCCGAGTGCCATGATGATCGAAGCGCGAATTCTCGCGCTTTTTTCCTGGGCGAGCAGTTTTTTAAGAAGCGCAATTGCCCGCCAGTTTTTGATTTTGCCGACTGCCAGAATTGCGCTGATAATGGCATCTTCTTCGAAAAAAATCTGCGAAGCGTGTTCTTCGAGGGCCGGGGTGCTGACGCCAACGCTTGACTCGGCATAGGTATTCAGAGCTTCCATCAGAATGTCGAAAGCTTCTGGATTTTCGAGCATGCCGAGTGCCTGGGCGGCGTTGAATCTGACTTCCTGCTGGGAATCGTTCAGGGCGTTGATCAGAAGGCCAATTGCCTTGTGATTGTCTATGTTCCCGAGCGCCAGGGCCATGAAGTCCTGGATATTGTCGCTTTCATAGGTTTCGAGCAGAAAATCGGTCGCTTTTTCACCTTTGAACTTGGAAAGGGCGATCGCTGCTTCGCGTCGCTGGTCATAGTCGCCGGCGAGAAAATTGTGAATCAGTCTTGCAATCAGAGGCTTGATGCTGGTTAAGACGGTGTTATTGGCGGTCATCGGATTTCCCCGGAAGAATAAGGCTTCAGCAAGAATTCTAGCAGAAAAGACATTTTTTTTAAATACGCAAAACTTTAAGAAAAGTTAACAGATTTTCGTTTTTTAATGATTTGTTTTGTTGAATAGTCTGGGTTTTTGCGGGTATAATTGCCTCCATGGCAGATGAAAAAAGCTTATTCAGATTATTGAAACTGACTTTTGACGAGAACGCCTCTGACCTGCACCTGAAAATCGGCAAGGCCGCCGCTATCAGAGTCGATGGGCATATTCGTCATCTCGAAAACTTTAAATTCAACAAATACGACTTCGATCGCATAATCGAAGTATTGCTGACCCCCGATCAGCAGGACCAGTTCAACAAGAACCATGAAATCGACTTCGCCTATTCCCTCGAAGGGGTGTGCCGCTTCAGGGTTAACCTCTACATGGATCTGAACGGCGCCGGCGCGGTTTTCAGGGTAATACCATACCGGGTTATGGAGTTCGATGAAATTGGCCTGCCGACTGCGGCCCGCCGCCTCATCGAACAGCCGAACGGGCTGATTCTCCTCACGGGCCCGACCGGCGCCGGCAAAACTTCGACAATGGCCAGCTATCTCAGTTACGTCAATCGTATGGCCCGCCGCCATGTGGTAACACTCGAAGATCCGATCGAATATCAGTTCGAAGACAACAACAGCTTTTTCAATCAGCGCCAGGTCGGCATCGACTGCCTCAGTTTTTATGACGGGCTGCTGACGGTTCTGCGCCAGGATCCCGACATCATCGTCGTTGGCGAAATGCGCGAGCCCGAAACGATTTCATTGACTCTCAATGCCGCCGAAACCGGCAAACTCGTCATCGCGACTCTGCACACCAGTTCAGCCGTCAGCACTGCCGAGCGCATCGTTAACGTCTTTCCTGAAGCCCGGCATCACCAGATTCTGCTGCAGCTGTCGATGGTACTGCGTGGTGTCGTTTCACAGACGCTGCTGCCGCGCATCAACGGTGGTCGGGTTGCTGCCTTCGAGATTCTGCTAAATACTTCCGCTGTCAGATCGCTGATTGCCGACGGCAAAATTCACATGCTGCCCTCTTATCTTGAAACCGGCACTGAGTTTGGCATGACAACAATGGAAATGTCTCTGGCACAGCTGGTTAAAGACCGTGTCGTCAGAAAAGAAGACGCTTATTCGGTGGCGCCAAACCCTGCAGCCCTGCGCAAAATCCTCAACGAACCGCCCATCTGACGGAGAAGCCGGATGCTGAAAATACATAAATTTTTCGAAATCGCGATCGAACGCCAGGCTTCCGACCTGCACCTCAAAGCAGGTTCACCACCTCTGATAAGAGTTGGTGGTCGCCTGATTCCGCTGCCTGAAGAGCCGCTTGCCTACCAGGAGATGCCAAACCTCTTTTTGCCGTTGATGGACGTGAAGGCGCAGAATGACCTGCGCAGTCTGCACGAGGCCAACTTCATGGCCAGATATAAAAACCGCTGGCGGGTGCGCGCCTGTATTTTCAGCCAGCGCGGCTGTCTCTCGGGAGCTTTCCGTTTTATTCCGCTGGCGACGCCGTCGATCGATTCGCTCGGCCTGCCGCCCCTTCTCAAGGAAATCGCCACGCGACCGCGCGGCCTGTTTCTGGTGACCGGGCCCGCAAACTCCGGCAAAACCCATACGCTCGCGGCGATTGTCAACGAGATAAACCGCATGTCGGCCCGGCATGTCATTACCATCGAAGACCCGATCGAATTCGTTTACCGCGAACGCAAGTCGATTTTTACGCAGCGTGAAATCGGTGTGACGGCCAATTGCTACCACAGCGCCCTGATGAATGCTCTGCGCGAAGACCCTGATGTAATTCTCGTCGGCGAAATGCGCGATGTCGATACCATCGAAATGGTGCTGACTGCCGCTGAAACCGGCCATCTGGTGCTTTCGACCCTGCATACGGTGGGGGCGGTGCAGACGATTGACCGTATCATCAACATGTTTCCCGGTCACCGCCACGAAGAAATTCGCACCCAGGTATCCATGTCGCTGATCGGTATCATTTCGCAGATTCTGCTGCCGAGTCTGCACAAGAAAGAGCGTGTCATGGCTTACGAGATGATGATGATGAATTCGGCAATGCGCAATATGATTCGCGAAAAGAAAACCAATCAGCTTAAGTCAGCATTGATGCTGGCCCGCAAAGATGGCTGCAAGACCCTCAAGGACTCGCTCACTGAAATTCTCAAGGATGAACGCGTAGACGGCAAGCTTGTCTCGACGATCATGAAGGAGATTGTAGAATGAGCCACCATAAACATGATCGTCAACACCGGCATGCTGAGCCCGAAATCGAAGCTTTTCGCTATGTGAAGGCGACGCGCCGACTGCTCAAGCCATCAACTACGCGGCTAGAGGGCATGGTCAATGAAGACTTTTCTGATGAATTGAAATTTGAATCTCTGTTGAGTCTCGGCCGCATCGGTGACCCTGAGTCATTGCAGACACTTACCAGAGCTTTTCAGGAATACCCTGATTATATTGAACCGGTGACCGCCCTGGGCCATTACCGCAGCAGTACTCCGGTTGCAAAGCTGCTTGAGCGCCTTCAAGACCCCGATTCGCTTTATAAAGAAGAAATCGTCAGAGTTCTCGGTGAGATCGGCGATCCCATGGCAACCCGACCGCTGATGGAGCTGCTGCGTGACGAAGACCGCATGGTGCGGTATTATTCGGCCCGCGCCCTGCACAAAATGGGTGGTCGTGATGTGGTTCAGGCCCTGTGCGGCCTGCTTAACGACCCTGACGAATGGATTGTCATCAATGTTCTCGAAATTCTCTCAAAAATGCGCGACCCCGAAGCGATTCCTGCACTGGTCGGTCAGTTCGAAATTGCCCGTGATTCAAGACTGAAGGCGATTATCATCTCATCGCTGGCACCTTTCGCTGAAGGGCGTCTGCTGAAGACTTTCGAAAGCGGTCTGGCCTCGTATGACCCGCGTATTCAGGCCAATTCAGTCGAGGCGGTTTCGCTGCTTAAAATTCCGGCACTCGAAATGAAGCGCAAGCTCAAGAAATTTTACGGGCATCCGAATAACCGTGTCAGGGCCAATCTGTGCATTGCCCTGGCTAATGCTGATGCCGAAGCGGTTACCGAAGAACTTGCAGCAATGCTGCAGAGCCGCGATGCGCCGACCCGGCGCTCGGCCGCCTATGTTCTCGCAAGAATCAATAACCCGAAACGCGAAGAATATGTGCATCAGCTGCTTGCCGACGAAAATTTCGGTGTGCGGAAAATGGCTCTTAAAGCAGCCCTGGAACTTGGAGACATGGTGGGTGTTCGCGAGATCCAGCCGCTTCTCGCTGACGAAAACCAGTGGGTGCGCCGGGAAGCCGTAGAATGTGCAACCCGCATTGCCGATTTCCCTGACGATGCGATTATCGGCCTGTTCAAAAAAGAAGATAGCCCGCCGGTGGTTGAATATCTTCTCAGATATATCGTTGACCGCCGTCTTACAGCTGCAATACCGCTGATCTTTGAGCGCATCAAAAAAGAGCCGGAAGAGGAACTGCCCTGGCTGATTGCGGCTCTAGGGCATCTTGGGGCCCGTGAAGAACTCGGCAAAGTCAAGAAGTTCCTCGGAGCTGTGCGCTCGGGTGTCTATTCAGAATACTATAAGGCCCTGTTGCTTAACGGTGATCTCAATGTTTTTGAAGAGCTTGCTGCCGGCCTGAAAGACAAGAAACGTGAAGCCGAGCTGCAGGTGTGGGTAAAAATTGCCGGAGTGCTTGGCGAATTCGTGCAGCAGACCGACGCTTTTTCGCGGGTTCTTCTCAATGCTCTTGCCGAAGAAGTAAAGCGCGACATGGAAGGCATCGCAACTTTCGATTCGCCGGCACCGGTTTCGGCGGCGGCAGACTCAGAAAGCCTCATGAAAGAAGGCCTGGCTTTTTTCGACAGTCGCGATTTCAACCGGGCGAAAGCAATCTTTGAACAGCTCTGCAAAGAAGACAGCCATAACGCTGACCTGGCGTTTTATCTGGCAAGTTCGCTCTATAATCTCGGCGACATGACGCGTTCCCAGGAAATTCTTGAAAAGACTATCGGTCATCAGCCTGCTCATATCGAAGCCGGGATCCTGCTTGGGCAGATTTATTTCCGCCGCAAGGAATGGGGCAGGCTGGCCAGTTGCTATGAAAAGCTCAAAAAATACGTTCCTGCTGACGACAGAAAAAATGTTATCAGGGTATACGGGGCGCTTGGCCTGGCATACTTCAACCAGAAAAAGTATTCAGAGGCGATAGAGGCTCTGAACCTTGGTTTGCAGGCTAATCCCCGCGATTTGTCCTCGTCTTATCATCTTGCTCTTTGCTATTATTCTATCGGTGAGACCGAAAAGGCGAGAAGAATTCTCGAAACGCTGCGCAAGACACTGCCGGCCGACAGTCAGGTGTTGAAAAATGTTATAGAACTGCTGCAGCGCATTTAAAAGTAAAATAACTGAAGAGGTCAGGAAATGTCAGAATTAATGAAGGTTTGTCAGCTGGTAAAGGTTAAAGGTGCTTCAGATATGCATCTTTTCCCGGATCAGCCGGTTTTTTACCGCCTGAATGGCCAGCTTGAAAAGCTTGATTCGGTTCAGCTGAGTGAAGATCAGATCAAGAAGATCATTCTCGAAACCAGCACGCCAAAAGCCCGCGAAATTCTCGGCAAACAGCGACAGGTCACCTACGCCGAAGAAGTGCCGACTGTCGGTCGTCTGCGCTTCTCGGTATTTCTCGACAAGGGCAAGTTTGCACTGGCAATACGCTTCATTAACGAGAAATTCTTCGATCTCGATGAACTCGGTTTTACCGAGGGCGTGCGCAAGGTCATCTCGCAGCCATCAGGCCTGATTCTCGTCGGCAGCCCTTCCTGCGAAGGCAAAACCAGCACCATTGCCGCGATGCTTAATTTTATCAATCGACATTTCGAAAAGAGTATTTTTACCATCGAAAACCCGGTCGAATACGTCTTTAAAGACGACAAGGCCGCGTTCATTCAGCGCAGTATTCCGGTAGATATCTCGAATTTCTACAATGGCCTCTGCGAAGCCTACCGCGTCGACCCCGACGTTGTCGTTTCAGACTCTATAAACTACCCCGATGCCATGGATCAGGCACTGACCCTGTGCGAGTCAGGATGCATGGTTATAGGTTCAACCGAAGGCGGTGACTGCCAGCAGATTCTTGAGCGCCTCATCAACTGCCGGGAACCGGCCGATCGCGAGGCTCTGCGCGCCAGAATCGCGGCGCAGCTGAAGATGATCATCAGTCAGCGACTCGTACCACGCGAAGACAAAAATGGCCGGGTGGCGATTTTTGACATTATGATCAATACTCCGCAGATGAAAGCACTGGTTCGCAACAACAATATGAGTATGTTCAGGGCCCTTCAGGGGCAGGGTGAAATTGCCGGTATGAAAACCTTCGACTCTCAGCTGGCGCATCTGGTCAGAAAGCGCATTGTCAGCCAGAAGGTCGGTTCTGATTTCGCGATCGATAAATCGCGAATCAACAGCTGAAAGGAGTCTGAAGCATGGATATCAGGAAAATGATCGAGAAGGTTAAAGCTACCGGTGGCACCGAACTGCACATCAAGGTTGGAGCCAAGCCTCTGATGCGTAAAAATAAGTTTCTGCGCCACATGGATCTGCCGGTTCTGCACGAAGACGATATGAGCACTCTGATAAAAGATCTTCTCAGCGCCGAAGAGCAGCAGAAATTTGCCAAAATCAGTTCATTTGAGGCGAATTTTTTCGGCAAACCACCGTGCAATTTTCGCCTGACCCTTTTTCACTCACAGCAGAAGCCCGTTGCTCTGATAAAGATCATCAACAGCAAAATTCCGAGTCTCGAAGAAATTCGTTTCCCCGATTCGCTGGTTCAGTGTATCGACGCCAGAAAGGGCATTTTTATTATTGCCGGCCCGGCCAGATCAGGTATCTCGACTTCTCTCGCCGCGATGGTTGAGCGTATCAATCAGCAGCATCAGCGACATGTGCTGATTATCGAAGATCCGATCGAATTTCATTTCGAGCAGAAGCGCAGTCGCATTTCACAGCGCCAGTTCCGCAAAGATATTTATCTGATCGAGCAGGGCATCAATTTTGCGAAGCGAATGGATGTTGATACGCTTGTAATTGGCGATCTTAAACGCGAGATTCCTTTCAGAAACATTGTTGAATACGTAGCGGGCGGCCATTTTGTGATTCTGAGCATGCAGACACTCGGAATGGTGAATACGCTCGAAAAGTTCATCTTTTCATTTCCCGAGTCAGACCGCGAATATGTCTGCCAGGTTCTCGCCGAAAATCTGCAGGGTATCTGCTCGCAGGCTTTGATTTCTGACACCGGCGGCAAACGTATTGTGCCGGTTCATGAAACTCTGGTGATGAACAATACCGCCATGAGTATCATTCAGAAAGGCAAAATTTCGCAGCTTGAGCCGAACATTACCAGTCTTGGGCCTGGCAGCCAGCTGTTTTCGCAGGCAGTGCAGAAATTAAGTCTCAAGAACGATCTCGAACGCGCTGCGGGCGAAGACTTTCTTGATTTTTACCGGGGAACCAGAGGTTAGCAGTTATGAAAACAATCAGCCGGCGTGCCTTTACCCTTGTCGAAATGAGTGTTGTCGTTGCCATCATCGGCATTCTTTATTCAACTGTGGTACCGATGTACGGAAAAACGATTCTGCGTGCCAGAGAAACCGCATTGAAGAACAGCCTGCATACTTTCAGAACCACTCTGAACAACTATTATAAAGATCACGAGAAATGGCCTGAAAGTCTTGAAGCTCTGGTGCGTGATGGCTACATCAGGGCTATTCCGGCCGACCCGTTTACTGAGAAGACCGACACCTGGAAAACCGTTTCGTCAGAGCCTGACGTCGCGGATGTCTATGACGTCAAATCGGGTGCCGAAGGGGTAAGCCTCGACGGAGTGAGCTATGCCGATTTCTGACCGCCGCGGCATTTCGCTGCTGGTGGTAACCGTAGCGGTGATTCTTCTGGCTGTTGGCCTGAGTGTTGTTATTCCGCGGGCCGATCTCGAAGTCAGAAGGCGGCACGAAGATGACCTGCGCTTTATGCTCGGTGAATTCAGGCGTGCGGTTGTGCGTTTTGAACGCTGCCATAACCGGCAGCCGCAGAGTCTCGATGAACTTCTTCGCGATGCTGAAGGTCGGCGGTTTCTTCGGCGTGCCTATATTGACCCGATGACCGGCAGTTTTGACTGGCAGACGGGTATCGATGCCAGCGGCACTTTTACGGTAAAATCAGCCTCGACTCAGCCCGGAATCAACGGCGTGCCCTACAGCAGTTTTCGCTGAAGGATCAGCTCTGGCTTGAAGATTTTGCCAGAAGATTGCGGGCGAACTCAAGGCCCTGATTGTCAGTCTGACCCAGCATGCGGGCGATTTCCTCAACCCTTTCGCTGTCTTTGACTCTTCTGATGCTGACCACGGTGGCGCCCGAATCAACCGTTTTGGTGACTGTAAAATGGTGGCTGCCCTCTTTGGCGATCTGGTGCAGATGGGTTACCAGAAGTACCTGCTTTTCGCTGCCCAGACTGCGCAGACTTTCGGCAACCGCTTCAGCAGTCTTGCCACCGATACCGGCGTCAATTTCGTCGAAAACCAGAGTCGGCAGAGCATCGCAGCTTGCCAGAACCTTTTTGATGGCCAATGCTACGCGCGAGAGTTCGCCACCCGAGGCAATTTTGCGCAGCGGGCCACCCGGAGCGCCCGGGTTAAGAGAGACGCAGAATTCGATGTTTTCTGCGCCTGAGGCGGCAGGACTGACAGGCGTCAGCTCAGCTCTGAAAACGGCAGCATTGAAACCAAGACCGGCCATTTCCTGCGACACTTTTTTGTTGAGTGCCTCAGCCAGTTTCTGACGTTCTTTGCTGATGCGCGTGGTCAGTTCTTTGAACTGCCGGTCGACCGCATCATATTCCTTTTTCAGGCGATCGCGTGTCTGATCAGGCGTCATCAGTTCTTCGAGTTCAAGACTTATACTTTCTTTGAGAACAAAAAGACCCCTGAAATCAGTCGCATGTTTGCGGCAGGCTTTGGAAAAGGCCATCAGTCGTTCCTGCACCTGCTGCAGCCTTTCTGGGTCGAGATCTGTGCTTTCGGCCATGGCTTCAAGATCTTTTTCGAGGGCTTTTAGTTCATAATAAAGATTGCTTGAGCGTTGAAAGCAGTCTTCAAGTCTGGTGTCGTAGCCGGAAATCTTTTTCAGCTGCTCAGAAATGCGGTAACTCTGCATGGTGGCGCCGACGCCTTCGTCTGTGCCTGATAGAAGGCCGACTGCAGTCTGCAGGCAGTTAATGATCTGCTCTGAATGGCTCAGGCGCTTGAGGTCTTCTTTTAACAGATCTTCTTCGTCGGGGCTCATCAGATTAAGGGCTGTCAGTTCCTGGATGGTTGTCTGCAATTCGTTTATGCGGGCAGCAGACTGCTGATTGCGGTTTTCGAGTTCGAGCAGTCTTTCGGTAAGCTTCTGCCGGTCTTTAAAAACCTGTCGCAGTTCAGCAAGGTTGTTCTTGTGGGCCGTGCTGCCGGTGCGGTCGAGCATTTCCTTCTGAACTTCAGGTAACAGCAAAGTCTGGTGCTCGTTCTGACCATGGATTTCCATAAGATGGTTGCCAAGCTGCTTTAAGAATGCCGCATTGGAAAGAATTCCGTTCACCAGAACGCGCCCGCTGCCTTCGTCTTTAAATGTTCTTGTAATAGTAAGAATCTCTGGCGACTCTTCATTGCCAAAACCTGATTCTTCGAGAAAATCAGCCAGTTCTTTCTGGCCGGCAATAGAGAATTCGGCCTGCACCTTTGCCTGGGTCTGACCTGGAAGAACAAGGCCGGCACGGGCTTTTTTGCCAAGCAACAGCTTTACGGCCTCGAGCAGAACGCTTTTGCCTGCACCGGTTTCGCCGGTGATTACGTTGAGGCCGGCAGAAAACTCAAGTTCAGCCCGGTGCATAAAGAGAAAATTTTCAAGGGTGATGGCTTGGATCATTATTGTGATTGCAGGCGCTTAAAAAACTCCCAGGTTTTTTGACAACCCGGGTTCAGCCGGAGTCCAAAACATTTTTCTGACGCCGGAAGCAGTATTGCCTGCCCTTACGGTGGAAATTTCTTTCAAAGTATTGCGAATATTGCTTTTGCGGGTTTCAGCCGGAGTATTCTGGCGCCTGAGAGCGCTGATCTGTGTCGGATTGATTGGACCTTCAAGCGGCAGAAGGGGAGGTGGTTGAAGTGTCTTGACTTTGGCAGATGCCAGGACAATCGGTTCCTTGAGTGGTTCGGTTTCTTCGCTTTCAATCTGCGGGCCGGCATAATTAAGGGTTTCGAGCCGGGTGCCAGGATAATAGAAGGCAAGAATCTGGCGGGCACTGTAACCGATCAACGCCATGCCGATCGCGCCATCCTGACACATGCCAACGCGGTGTCCGTAATTTTTGTGCTCAAGCTTGCGTGCATTCCAGGGCAGCGGTTTTACCTTGAGGCCAGCTTCGGGTTTTGGCAGTTTGCCGGTTGGCTGGCTCTTTTTGAAACGGTTGCCGTATGAACAGAAAGATTCTTCACCCGGGGTGCCGTCAAAATGGCTCATGAGATAGGGGATCTCACTGCCTGACCAGGCAGCTTTGCTGCTGACGAGATAGCCACCGCAGTTTGAGTGATAAACTGTGTTAGCCGGGGCTTTGGCAAAACTGAGAATCTGTCCTTCGGTCTTGCGAACTGCTTTTGCTGCCAGAGGCGTTTCTCTGACAATGCCGGTATAAACCTGGCAATGAACTGTATCACATATCTGGTAGCGTGGGTTGGGGTGACGATTGATGTGGCGCACCGCGTAGGTACGGGCTGCGATTGTCTGGGCCTCCTGCGCGGCATCTGGTGCTTTGACCCATATTTCGCACGGAACAACCGACTTGAGGTAGTCTTCCATGTCGACATGGTTCACTGCCAGCAGACCACCACGCTCGGGGGCGAGGGAGATGCTGCCGCGGTAGGTTTGAACTTTGCTGTTGCCGCTTCTTATTTTGAGGTTGATCGGCATTCTGCCAACGGCAGAAAACAGCAGTTCAGTATTGGTAAAATAAAGAGTCTTGCGATCGTCGATGTTAAGCTTCATCTGACCGTCTTTTAACAGCGACAGGCTTGTCTGAACAGCTTTTCCCGAATAAACCGCGTGGTTTTTCGAGCGGTCAAATATCTCGATATATCCGGTGCTGGGTTCGACTGTGAAAGTCTGAGGACAGCCAAGTTTTGTCAGGCCGACCTTGACGATCCTTGAAACATTAAGATATGACGCTTCGCAGCTTGAAGAGCAAAAAAGAGAAATAAATGCCACGAAGAGTACCGAAACAAAATACTGCTTTTTTGAAGTCATGCATGGATTCTAAACTACAATGACTTCCACGTCAATACCCCGTGCATAGTCAGTGATAATGCAGCTTAGAGACCAGCACGATGCAAATCTATTTTTTTGTTGCCGTATAACCCAGACTGTTTATTGTATTAACAACTGTTTCCGGGTTTACCCCGTGCCCGCTGACCATGGCAAGCTTTTCTGAAAGCATGACATTTGCGCCGACAACTCCCGGTATTTCAAGCAGAGCATTTTTTACCGCTTCGGCACATTTGCCGCAGCTCATGCCTTCGACCGCAATCGAAATGCTTTCACCGGCGGGATTATTCTGATCGACACCAGAGCAGCTTGAACATGCCGAACATTCACTTGACTGCTCGCAACTTTTTATTGTGCTGAAGAGCATCACAACCAGCATAAATATTGCTGAGCCAATCTCAAGCATACTCAGCTCGGTATGACAGGCGGGAGTTATTGCATTCAAGCCGGCTTCAGAGAAGCGTTGGGCAAAAAGGTCGAGGGCGTAACCGCCCGCAAGCGAGCCAAAAATAACTGTGGCAATATAAATGGCAGCCGAAGCTCGACCAAGAATTTTCCAGACGACTGAGATGGCTGCCGCGTTGGTGGCCGGCCCCGAAATCAGAAAAACGAAGGCAGCCCCGGGGCTTACGCCCATTTTGATGAATGCCAAAGCAATCGGAATTGAAGAAGTCGAGCATACGTAAACCGGAATACCAATCGCAAGCATTATCAGCATAGTGACGTGGTAATTGCCTATCCAGGCTGCTATGGTATCGCCTGAGAGAAAGGTAGAAAGCAGACCTGCAATGACGATACCTATGATCAGGGCCTTGGCAATCTCAGACGGAAGGGTCAGAAAAGCATAGCGCAGAGCCGCCTGCACCTTTTCGCCAATCGTCAGCGAGGCCGTGTCGATTGCCTGGTTGCCGGTAGCAGCAATTCTGGTCATGTCTTCTGGGTCTGTCGCTGAAACCACAAGACCGCCAAAAATGCCGGTTATCAAGGCCGCGAGGGGTCTGAAAACTGCGAAAAATGGGCCCAGAAGACCCCAGGTGGCCATAATCGAATCGACTCCCGTCTGCGGTGTCGAAATCAGAAAGGCCGTGGTTGCACCCTTGCTGGCGCCATGCCGGCGCAACGAGGCCGCAACCGGAATTACCCCGCATGAGCAGAGAGGCAGTGGCACGCCCAGCAGGGTGGCTTTGACTACGGAACCCGCTTTGCCGGTTCCGAGATGCTGTTCGACCCACCTTGGCGAGATGAAAACCGAAAGAACGCCGGAAACGAGGAAACCCAGTATCAGGTAGGGCGACATCTGACCGAGGACTATCCAGCAGTCATTAATTAATTGCAGTAGCTTGTCCATTTTTAAAAGCCCCTGAGTTGGTATCAATATAAATATACCATCTGCTGCCGAAAAAGCAACCCCTCTGATGTGTCGAAGGCGCGCCTTTATTCAATAATTCAGACCTTTTGCGATGGAACGGCGCGTTTGCGGCAATCGATTTTTCCGAGCGTTATAATCACCGATGCCACAGGATTTTCAGTCGATTTTACCGGTATCAGGCTCAGATGCAGATCAAAGGCATAATTCTCGCCGATGATGTCGCACTGCTCGTTTTCGACCCATTTTTTTTCGCTCATGAGAACGGTCAGTTTGTCACGTAGTTCGACCGGCAAAGGTGCATGCGCAAAATCGACCTCATAAAGTTCATCCCAGGTCAGTTTGAACAGAGTCATGCATTCATCGTTGGCAAATGCTATCTTCTTTTCGTCGTTGATCATCAGCAGCGGCACGTTAACAAAGTTGGCAAAAGCCGAAAAACGCTTCTTTTCGAGCTGAATTTTGTCAATTTTGAGTTGGTCTCTGATTTTAAGAGTATCGGCAACACTGGCCAGACCGGCGACAATCTGATCGACTTCGTTGCCAGTGTGAGATCTGACAGGAATACTGTAGTTCCCGTCACGTATTTTTCTGATTATTTCCATGATTTTCCTGGTCGGCAGCTTGATCTGGTGCGAGATAAAAAACAGGGCAACGAACGCCACAATCGAAGTAGCCAGAGTGGTTAAAAGAAATCTGCTTTGAAAAGCTTTTCTGGTGAGGAGCAGGGCGTCTTTTTTGGCAGTCAGAAGTTGAAGGCTGCGATTTCTGACGTAGAGCAACTCTGTCGCAAGTTTTTGCATGTTATTGTTCAGGTCTGCCTGAATAATCATGAATTCCGCTGATGCAATTCCACCCGTGGTGACCGCTTTCGTCTGACTGGCAATTCTGGCGGCAAGCACGCTGTCAGAGGCTATCAGATGGCCAACTTTTGCGATGAATTCAAGCGAGTCGTCACGCAGTGCCAGCGCCATTCCAGATGCTTCAGACCTGACTTCGTCGTCTCGCAGAGGCTTGAGTTCATTCACTTTCTGGCGCAGTTCATGGCATTCTCTGACGTTTTTTTCAGTCGTCAGAAACCACCTGATATCGTTTTCAAGGCTGGATCTGACGCTGCTGTCGAATGAGTAGACATGATAGGCCGAAAAGAAGCCGAAAAAGGCCAATAGGCAGATGTTGAAGACCGTGCCGATCTTAAACCTTTTATCCATAGAAATGCGCATATTGTCAGGCCTCCCCGCTGTCGAGTTCTGAAAGCTGGCGTATCTTTTCGTCGCGGCCAACCAGAACGAGAATGTCATTAGGAGAAATCTTTTCGTCGGGCGACGGCAGATCGTTGAGAACCACCTTTACTATGTTTTCTCCCTTTTCGTTGATTGCTGGTTTTCTTGTTTTTATCGCAATGACGTTAACGCCGTAATGGGCTCTGACATTGAGTTCTTTCAAACTTCTACCGATGAATGCCGCTGGCGGCTCAAGCTCCGTGAGCGAGTGTCCCGAGCTTAGTTTAATGCTTTCGAGAATATGCGGGGAAATAAGCCGATCGGCTATCTGCTCGCCCATCTGTTCCTCGAGCGAAAAAACTTCGTGGGCGCCCACTTCTGAAAGGATCTGCCCCTGCATCTTCGTTAACGCTCTTGAAAGGATTCTGTGAACCCCGAGGCGTTTGAGAATGGCTGTAACGAGAATGCTTGTCTCGATATTGTCGCCGACCGCAACTATGGCAACGTCCAGGTCCTGCACCCCGAGTTCCCTTAAAGCCTTTTCATTAGTGCAGTCGCATTGTACGGCCTGGCTGACATGGTCTTTGACTGCGTCGACCGCTTCTGGATCTTTATCGATGGCCATAACTTCGCCGCCCTTTGCAAAAATAGAGGTGGCGAGTTTGGCGCCGAATCTTCCGAGTCCAATTACCGCATATTGCATTGTATTTTCCTCCTGTCAGCCAACGAGAACACGGGTTTCGGGGTATTGAATACTGACGCGACTGCTTTGAGATGTTATTGAAAGGGCCATAGTTACAGGTCCAGTGCGCCCTATGAACATTAAAACGATTATCAGAAGCTTGCCGATTGCAGTAAGCTGCGGTGTAATGCCGGTTGACAAACCCACGGTGGCAAAGGCCGAAATTACCTCAAAAATTATCTGAATCAGCTGGTGTTCTTCGGTGAGAATCATCAGAAAGGTAAACATTGCCACGAGAGACGCTGACAGGGCGACAATAAGGAACGACTTGAGAATGGTTTCGTCAGGGATGCGCCTGCCTCTGATATTAACCTGGCTTTGGCCCTTGAGCTTGGCTCTGACGAACAAAAACAGGGTTGCAAAGGTGGTAGTTTTGATCCCCCCGCCGGTTGAACCAGGTGACGCGCCGATAAACATCAATATGCACATGAAAAATAGTGTGCTGGTCTTAAGGCAGGTAAAGTCGATCGTATTGAACCCTGCTGTACGGGTTGAAACAGACTGAAAAAGCGCAGCCACTATCTTGTCAAAGGTTGACAGATTATTCATTGGCACGGTGTCGTGTTCGAGCGCCAGAATGCATACGGCGCCGACGATAATCAGAATAAAGCTGACAGTTACTACCAGCCACGTGTGGGTGTTGAGGCGTTGATTTTTTGCGCCCCTGAGAAAACTGTTCAGAGAGCCGAGAACTGTGAAACCCAGACCACCGGTGACTATCAATCCCATTATGGTGAAGTTGATCACCGGGTCAGATTGAAACCCCATGAGAGAGTCGGCATAAATAGAGAAACCGGCATTGCAGAATGCCGAGACCGAATGAAAAATTCCCGAAAAAGCTGCCTCTGAGATGCAGCAGTTTTTAAGAATGTAAAGACGCAAACCAATGACGATCGCACCACAAAGCTCGATAAGAAAAGCCCAGAGAAAAATGTCATGCAGTGCCGACTTTAAGCTGACCAGATCAGAAAGGTCAAGCACTTCCTGCATCAGCGAAGAGTGTGTCATGCCCATGCGTTTGCCGGCGATAAGCGAAATGCCGGCCGAAAGCGTCATCAGACCAAGCCCGCCAATCTGTATCAGAGCAATTATGATTATCTGCCCGAAAGTAGAAAAATAGGTGCCCGTATCTTCAACTATCAGACCGGTAACACAGACCGCAGATGTTGAGGTGAAAAGCGCTGTAAGCAAAGATGGTGAGTGATTTGCCGCGACTGAAACCGGCATTACCAGTATAAGAGCCCCAAGTGTGATGACCCCGAAAAAACTTGTGAGAACAAGCCTTGCCGGGCGTCTGGCAATTGAGTCGGCCAGATGACCAAAGGTATACTGATTGAGGTAGTCGGCAAAAATTGCCGCGCCTTGCCTGATAAGAAGAATGTGAACCGCATGTATGCCCTCAAATCCTATCAGAAAGAGCGGTGCAAAAAAAACCAGATCGTAAAAATGGGCGGCAAAAAAGCGGCTGGAAGCTTTAAATTTAAAAACAGAAGCCAGTATAAAAAGAAAATATGAATACAGAAAGAATGATTCAGAAAATTCGATAGCCCTGATATAAAATTCGTATGAGCCGAGCGAGGGCTCGGTTACTACATATATCAGCCCAAGCCAGGCTCCAATATTCAATAGCGCCTGAAAGAAAAAGTGAAAAAGTTCAAACAATTTTTGAATCCCTGCCTGATTATTTCAGATGTTTTTTAACCCGCTCAAGCAGATCTTTTGCCTGGGAGTGACCGGCGTTCATGTTGAGAATTTCGATACAGGCAGCTTCGGCGTTGATCAGGTCGCCAAGCTGAAAAGATGCTTCGGCAAATGCCATTTTCAGTTTCAGATCATCCGGGTGCTTCGCTTTTGCGGTCGCAAGCTTTAAAACAGCTTCAGATCCTTCGCCAAGATAATAACCGGCCTTGAAATATTTGAGCAGTGAATCTGCATCTTTTTCGTCGAGGCTGATGACCTTTTCAAATGCTTCTCTGGCTCTGGCATACTTGCGGTTGCTGTAGGCATTGTCACCAAGAAGAATCAGCGCATCGCGGTAGTCCGGGGCGATTTCAAGGGCTTTTCTCAGTGCTTCTCTGGCTTCAGGACCCTTGTCCTGTGCGAAAAGAGACTGGGCCTGTCTGTATAACGCCACGGCTTCCGGCGCAAAAGTGCCGGCCGATTTTGTTTCTGCCGGCGCATTTACCGGTGTTTTTTCCGGGGCTGCGGAAGACGCTCCTGTATCTGTCTGTGCCTGCGGTTCTTCAATCTGTGGAGTGGCTGATGCCGGTTCTGGTCTAATTGTATTTTTTTGTTCAATATCGTTAATCAGCCTGCCAATACTGGCATGGAATTCTGCCGCTTCAGGTGAAGATGCTGCGGCCGGTGCTGCTGCCAGAGCTTTTTTATAAAGACTGAGCCGCGCCCCGGCATTTTCGCCCGGAATTTGGCTGGCCCGGTCGGCAAGTTTGCGACAGAGATCGAGTGCGGTCGATGTTTTGATATTTGCAATTTTTGCTTCGGCCTTTTCGACTTTCACTTCCGGGTAAGAAAGCTTGAAGGTCAGCGTAAGCTCTGCAAGCCCCGGGCCGGTTTTTGAGAAATCCTCGATAAATACAGCCAGTCGGGTTGATCCGATGCTGGTTTCGGCTATCTGCTGACCCTTTTTCAATTTGACCGTGGTGAATGGGGCGGTGGATGCTGAGGCGATGACATTGCCGGGCTGAACGATATTCAGCGTGAAATGAATGCTTTCGAGGTATTCTTTAGCGGCGCTGCTTTTCCAGGTTTCGTGAAAAAGAACCTCGTGTTTCAGAAATTCGCCTTTGTAGGGAACAGGCTCGGGGAATTCTGCCGCCATCGGGTGCGGGTCAAAACTGAACAGTCGGGTAAATTTCTGTTCTACTGCCTTGTCAGATGCCGTTGCGACGGCAACAGTCATAACAAGAACCAGAAACAGAAGTATAGAGAATCTGTTTTTAAACATATTAAGCTCCTGCAATTCGCTTTGATTAGCTCAGAGCCCTTTCGAGCATCCGGCTAATTTACGCCAGGTTGCTTATAAAATCAAGCTTCCCCGATTTCCCGTATAGCAGGCATGCTTAACAACAGATTGTGTGAATGCGCACGATATGAAACCGGCTGTTCGCAATATTCTGGAGCTTGTAAACCGGGAACGCAGGCATTGTGAACCTTATATCTCTTCATGACCTTTTTAATAATCGATCTTGAAGGCCAAAGCGGCCATGAAATAAGCAGTCATCGTCATGTAATGTATGGTGGCGGATGCTTTTATTTAGAATTCATTGTGTATGAATCGAACGTCAGCCAGATTTTAATCTTTTTGTTAATACAGAACTTTACAGGAAAGAAAAAGCGAAATAACATAATCTTGGGTTCTCATTATAAAATCCGTTCGTTGTAGAGGAAGAACCCTGTCTGATAATGTCATGGCTTCCTGGCTGTAAGAAAGGCTTATAACCATGAAACGCATTATAATGATGCTGTTGTACATGCTGGTTTTTATTAACCGGACAATTCTGGGGGAGACCGCCACTGCTCCGGGTGAAATATCCCAGCAGACGAATATTCTGTTTCTGGTCGTTCCGGTTCTGATTGTTCTTGTTGCTATTGTTTTGATTAAATCAGGAAAAAAGACTGATTTAAAGGCTGATTCTGTTAAAGAAAGTTCTGCAGACAAAGACGAAGCTGCCGTCAAGCAGTCTGATGGTGAACAAAAGAAACAGTCGGTCAGCGAAAAAACTGATGCGGGCAAAAAGACACAGAAAAATGTGGCTGTTCAGGAAAAGCCTGAAATAAGCCCACTTTCAAGGCTTGCGGCGCTCGAAGCCGAGGCCGGAGAGACTTCCGAGTCAGAATCAAAGCCTGCCAGAGCAAAGGGCGAGCCTGCGGCCAGTTCTTCTGATGGTGTCGGTAAAAAGACTTTGAAGAATAAGGCTGTTGAGGCGCCGCCACTTGCAGGACGTCTTGCAGAGGTTGATAAAGACGTGAACCCTGCCAGGCAATCAGCTGCTGCAACCCCGGAACCAGAAGCAAAGGCTTCTGAAATAGAAAAGAAACCTGACCCAATGTCTGCTGCTCAGGTATCAAGCCCTGCGGCAGAACCACCTGCGGCCCAGGCAGAGGTTAAATCTCCGCAAAATCAAGCGGCTGGCCTGATTCAGCCGAAAGAGCGGCTGATTTTTGCTCTTGAAGGTGATGGAAAGCCATATGAAGCCCAGGGAAACATTATCAGAGTCGGAAGAAAAAAAGAAAACCAGATCTGTATTCCGGCCAACGAAGTCAGTCGCGAACATATTGAAGTTACTGCCAGCAAGGGGCTGGTTTATGTAATGCCCCTGACTGAAACCAACACCACGCGCCTAAATGGCAGAAGCGTCAAAGAAAAACAGGTTATCAAGCCTGGCGATACACTCAACCTGGGTGGCCTTGATTTTATCGTGGTTAAAGCCAGAGCTCTCTGAGCAGGCCCTTCTTTTTACTGTCATTGGCGGCAATAGACGGCACAATAAAAATCAGCCCCGTATTTTGCGGGGCTGATTTTTATTGTGAATATCGTTTGTGTCAGGGATTTTTGAGGGCGGCTTCGGCCTCAGATGACAATTCTGGTGATGGTTTGGCCTTGAGAACTTCTTCATACATCATTCTGGATTTATTGATGTTTTTGAGTTTATCGTAGCCGCGTGCCGCCTCGGCGTAAGCTTCGGCAATGAATGGGCTGCCGGGATAAAGGACCGGAACCTTAAGGACTTCAAGGATGCCGTTGTCTGTCTCACCGGCTGCGATAAGACTTTTGCCAAGCCACAGGCGTGTTTCGGGTATCGCGGCATCGGTTGCCGGGTAATCTTTGAGAATGCCCCCGAATGATTCAATGGCAGCTTTGTAATCGCCGGTCTGAAAGAGAGAAATACCAGCCGCCCGCCTGGCCATTGGAGCCAGCGGGTGATTCGGTTCTTCGGTCGTAATTGCCTTGTAATGCTGGATTGCCAGAGGGTGGTTGCCAAGACTGCGGGCAATTTCGGCTATATGAAATCGGGCTTCCTGGCGGAAATAACCGGTTGCATCGAGAAGCTGTGAAAAAGCAGCCAGGGCCTGCCCCTGGTCTTTAAGCTCAAGCCAGCTGAGGCCGATTTTAAATATGGCATCTTCGCGTAGTTTGCCTTTGGGGTTCTGGTCTATGTACTGTTGGAATCTGGTGATGGCTTCCTGGTATCTGCCGGCTTTCATCAATACTTCGGCGGCTCTGAAAGTTGCCTGTGGGGCAAGTTCATTGCCGGATGCGGTGATTGCTTCGAAAGCGGTAAGGGCATCGGCATAGCTGTTTTGCAGATAGGCCAGTTCTCCAAGTTGATAGAGAGCGTCAAAGCGGGCTTTGCCCTTGGGAAACTGCTTGATGACTTTATTGAAGAAGTCGCCGGCAAGAGTGATGTTGCCGAGATTGAACCAGCATTCGCCGATGCGGTAGATAGCCTTTTCGCGAATATCAGGGTCGACTTTTTCGGAAGTGACCTTTTCGAAATTGGCAATCGCTTCTTTGAAGCGGCCAAGCGAGATGTTAACCAGTCCAGACTGGTAGTGTGCCTCATTAACTTTGTTGCTTTTCGGGTATTTTTTCAGAAAGTCTTCAAATGCCCGCAGGCTTTTTTCGAATTCGCCATTACGGGAGAGTGCCAGGGCTTTGATAAAGTCGAGGTCGGGCTGGTCGGCAGGGTCGAGTGCACTTACGGTGCGGGTGATCCAGTCGATGGCCTTTTCGTAGCGATGCATGTTCATCAGCAGATCGACAAGGTTTTTGATCGAATCTTTTCTGACTGCCGAATTTGGGTTGCCGGCCTGCTTTTCGAAAAGTGACAGCGCTTTTTCTGGTTCAGAGAGCCTGATGTGGCACCATGCCTTGGAATACGCAGATTTCTGGCCCAGATTCGAATCGGGCCCGAGTGCAATCGTTTTGGCATATTCACTGCTTGCGGCGCCGTAATCTTTGAGTCTGAAGTGAGATTCAGCGATGTAAAACTGCAGGGCCTGAGCTTTATCTGGCGGACATTTGTCGAGTGCTTTGGCGAAATGCTCCAGTGCCTGCTTGAAAATACTCTGGTTGAATTTGCCAACCCCGGCCTGCAGATGAGCTTCAAACTTCTGGGCATCATTGAGAGTTGGCTCTTTTAGCAGTTCTTCGTAAACCCTTACCGTCTGCTCGGTATCCATGTTGAATTTGACCATCAGGAAGCCACGCTTCAGGTTGGCGTCGATCCAGAGTGGTAGATCGTTTTTTGTGACGCGGGCAAATGCTTCGACGGCGGATTTGGGGTTGTTGTCGTTACTGTGCGACCAGGCCAGACCATAAGCTGAACGGTCACGAAAAATGCTGTTGGGGTATTCTTTCAGAAGTTTATTATAGAGACCGGCGGCTTTGACATAATTTTTCTGCCGATATTCGCACTCTGCCAGCCAGAATAAGGCGCCATCAGCCTGTGAAAAAACCTTCGGTTCTGAGAGAAGTCGTGAAAGTACCTTGGACGCTTCTTCGTAGAGATGACGCTGCACGAGGCCGAGGGCGTAGCGATATTGTTCGCGCTGCTCGGGTGTGTCGGCAATCGCCGGTGCCGAGGCCAGAAGACCTATTGAAAGAATAGAGGCTGACAGAAATTGCCAGATGTTTTTTTTTGCTTTTTTTCTCACGCCTGCTTCTCCAATTGCTGTTTTGTCGGAAATATCTGCTTTATTTCGTGCCGGAAGAATCGTCGTCTTTTTTTTGATTATCCTTCTGGGCATCTTTGAATTCCTTGATTCCGCGACCCAGAGCTTTACCGATCTCGGGAAGCTTGCCAGGGCCGAAGAGGATCAGAATAATTACGAGAATAACGATCAATTCAGTAAATCCAATGCCCATTTCCTGCCTCCATGTGCATAACCTGCCGGCAATTCTAGCACTTATTACCGGTGCACTTCAAGGAAGAAAAACAAAGTTCCTGCTGCGATTGACAATTGGCAAAGGGTGATTTAGTCTAATATCATGGTAGCAAAAAAAGCATTAACATTACTGTCAGCTGTGGTTTTCATGGTTCTGGCACTGGTTCCAGTGTCTTTTGCTCAGGGCGCCGACCCAGACGGGCTTCTGGTAGATATTCCTGAGCCGCCAGGTGCAAGATCAGAGTTGCCGACCCCGATTCCCATGGTTTACGAATTCATGGGCGGCCTGATGGCAGGTGAATACGATATCTGTCTGGCAAATTTCGATGTTGGCACCTTTTTGAAGCTTATTTTTGACCGCCAGCTGCAGCGCATGGACCCGGCCGAATACCGCGAGCTTTTTTCCTTCCAGATCCAGACCCAGCGCAACGAATTCCGCTTTCTGTCAAAAATCATGAACCGGGTTGCCGGCGGTGCCAAGATTGACTACTCGAACCCGAGATACCATAAACAGGTGCAGAGTAAGGTTGTGGTCAAGATTGATACCACTCAGGGCAAGTTCGAATTTGTGGTCTACTGCTACTATCTCAAAGACCGCTGGTACATTTATGATTATGTTCTGAACAACCAGAGACTGACTGATACCTTCAGAAATGCTCTAAAGGGCGTTGGTATTGACAATTACGTTGCCGGGCTGCGGCCTTTTTATGGCGAAAAGCGCGGTTTCAGACCCATTCGCAACAAAGAATTTGAATTCAGTGTCATGGTTCCCAGCGATTACCTGATCAGAGAAAACGTCAGCCAGGCACTTCTAGCTTCTGTCGGTGCTTTTGACGGGCAATTTCTGATGCATGTGCAGGCCGCTACCTATGATGAACCACAGAACCTTTCTCAGGTCGGCAAGGCAATTAAAGAAAGCCTTATGCCATTCCAGCCAAGACTTTTCGACCAATGGAAGAGCGAACTTGCCGGAGTCGAAATCGGGCACGTTCTTTTTCATTTCCTCAAAAACAATCGTCGACTTTTTACTCACATGGTCCTGATCCCTCTAGGCAAGAAGCTGGTGGTACTGAATTTCTATCACGGCAGCCTGCAGTTGATGAAGCACATGACCAACCTGCGTGAACGTATTATCGAAACCCTTAGTCTGCCAAAGATCGAAGCGATTGGCGGCATTCTTCCGGGTGAAATTCCTGATGAACTAACTGTGAGCGGTGCAAATGAATTCGGCGAGATCGATTCTTACCAGGAACCGGCATTTCAGGGCAGCGATGAGATAACCATCACTCCGTCTCAGCCTGACTCTTCAGGCGAGCCGGCCTGGGAATCAACACCACCCCCGCCGTCTGATGAAGAGCCCGTTGACGACGACACTACTCTGCGGCCAGATTCTTTTACTGGCGGCGACTCCGGAGATTCCGGAGAAGACTCTGATTATCCTGACCCCCCGTCGGTTGACGATGAAGCCGGCGATGACGTGCCACCGCCCCCAGAACCATCAGACGATGAAGTTCCGCCTCCGCCTGAGCCATCAGATGATGATTCGGCCGGCGATTCATCCGGAGACACACCGCCGCCTGACGGCAGTTATGGCGACGGCGGCAGCAATGTTGACGATGATGATTATTACCCGGGTCCGAGTGATGATGGCGGTGAAGTCGCCTTCTAGGGAAGCACCGCACAGGAACCATCCCGACGTTGATCGGCAGCCGTTGTCAGGCTGCCGTTTTCATTTCTGATAATACTTACCAGGCCAAAAAAATCATCACAACCTGCTTTGATTTCAGATTTTTCAACCAGCTTCCTGGCCTCGTTGGTTAACCCGGTTTCTGGCTGCCATTCAAGCGTTAGAAGATCTTTGTAATCAAGGTAAAATCTCGGAGCGGCAACGCAAGTCGCCGGTGTGTGACCCTTTAGAAGCCGGGCAAGTGCCAGGGCAGTATTAAAGATTATGCGGTCGGCACCAGCGCCACCAATCGCCAGCCAGAGTCGGCCATTTCTGGTTACAATAACAGGAGACTTCGAAGAGACCGGGCCTGCGTCATCAGGGTAATCTGCAGGGTAAGAAGCGACCTGCCCGGTATAATTGCGCAGGCCATTATTGTAGAAAAAGCCACCCGGAGCCAGTTCTCCTGTGCCGAAATGGTTGCCAAGTGTCAGAGTAATCGAGACTGCCATGCCGTTTTTATCCAGAACACAGAGATGAGTGGTGTTTGAATCAGCCACTTTACTGCCGGTTTCGCTGGTCGGTGGTTGATATTTTTTTACAAATTCATCAAATTTTTCGGGCGTCTTCAGACAGGCGGCCAGGGAGTCGTATTTGGTCGAGATAAATTTTTGCCCGAGTCTGGCAATGGCCATTAGTTCACTGCCTGAGCCAGCCAATAAACTGTTATCAGATGCCAGAAGCTGTAGTGCCAGCTTGATAGTCACCAATGAGCAGGACGGTGGTGGACAACCATAAATGCTGAATTCTCCGTAATCATATCTGAGCGGCATGACCATTCGACTGCGATATCTGGCAAAATCCTGCAGTTGATAACTGGAGCCGCGTTTCTGCATGTCGGCAATTGTCTGGAGGGCGTCATTGCCTCGATAAAAAGACTCTCCATTGTCTGCTGCCATTCGCATAAGGGTTCTGGCCAGACGTGGCTGGTAAAACAGCTGACCGGCGCGCAACGGGTAGCCATCAGGAGCCAGAAACGATATTGTCATCGGGTCGTTTGTGTTCAGAAGCTTTTTTTCGACAACCTTTTCAAGGTAGGCGGTTGCTCTGAAACCTTTGATGCAAGCATACACAGCCGGAGCCATGACTTCCTGCGTCGATTTCCTGCCATACAGACGCAGCATTTTTAAAAGCATTTCAGGAACCGTGGGCAGGCCAATAAAGCTTGCGGGACTGGTCTGTTTTTTATGGCCCGGCCATCTGGTAGAACCGTCGAAAGCCGATACCCGGCCCGCTGGTGTGCAGATGAGGGCAAAGCCGTCGCCACCAATTCCGGAGTTCGAAAAATCAACAACTCCGAGCATAAATCCGGCTGCTACAGCTGCATCGACCGCATTGCCGCCTGTCTGCAGAATTTTTATCGCTGCCGCCGCCGCCAGCGGGTGCCCGCAGCTGACCGCTCCACCACGGCCTGCTGCTGAAAACTGCCGGTCGTTTAATGGCTCAGATGCCCCTGCTGAAACGGTGAACAGTAGGATAAAGGCCAGCAGCAGATAAAATTCGGTGGCGAATAATCGGTGAAAATTATTCGACGGCTTTCTGGAAAGTTTTATTTTGCTGAAGCGGGATTCGTTAATTAGAGCGCAGATAATCGATAAATGTCTGCTCATACTGTCTGCTCCTGTCTGATGACCTCAAAGGCCTCAATCGTCTGGGTTTTACCTTTAACCGAACTTATCGGGAGTTTCCTCGCCGCGAAGCCATCGGGCAGATAATCTGTCATCTGGCCCGAAATAACTATGCCGCCCCGCAGCTTTATCGCCTCATACGCGAGTCTGGCAGCCAGATTAACCGGGTCGCCAACGACAGTGCGTGACAGTCTGGCCTTTTCTGCTCCCATAATTCCGGCAACGGTCATGCCGGTATTGATTCCGACCGCTACCTGCATTCCGGTCGTCGAAGCCACCTGGTCGGCGATCATGGCTGCCGCCTGAATTGCCCGCAATGGGCACGAACCGGCATTGTCACCACGGTGCTCAAAGACGATCATGGCTTTGTCTTCGATCATTTTATCAATTTCGCCACCGAAATGTCCTGTGGCTTCATCTGCTGCCTGAAGCAGTTTTTGCAGCAGGCCGAAGGTTTCTTCGGCGGTGTGCTTTGCCTGAAAATCGCTAAAGTCGCAGATTGCAGCGAAAAGAATCGTTGCTGCGGTCGTATCAGCCTTTTCTGCCAGTGAACTGCTGTTTGCATCTTCAACCTCGCGCCGTACTGAATCGGTGACGAAACTTTTCAGCAGCTCACCTTCCTCAAGACCGCTTGCCATGTTGTTGAACGCTTTGCCGAGCGCCGCGAATTCATCAGGATGGTCTTCGTGAATGCGGACTTTGAAACTTCCCATGAAGATTTCACGGGTTGCAGCTGTCAGCTCGCGCAGAGGCCAGACAAAATACAGTGCCCCTGCAAAAGCGAGAAATCCGCCAAAAAGAATCATAACCAGAATAAAAATTTTAACTCTGGCTTCCATCAGCTGCCTGAAAGCTTCAAAACTGCTCATCGTTTCGCTGCCGGCCATAATAAAATTACCGAAAGTGCCCGGAATTGCGGAATAGATAGTTGTGGCTTCAGGCGTTTCTGCGATGCTTGAGGCCCTGGCTCTGGCAATATGGGCGATCTCGCCCGTTCTGAGCAGCTCAGGGTGACTCTCAGCTATTTCATGCACATGATATTTAACGCTTAATGTGGCGTGCTCATCGCCGTGCAAAACAATTCTCGGCGATCCCGGGTTGAGGGTTAGAAAATTCTGTGGCAGGTTTTGCGTTATATTTTCTCTTTCGATATACCAGACAGCATAAGCATGCGGACGATTACGCCAGTCGATAGGATTGGCAATCAGCTGTTCCTGACGATAGCTGGCGTTGACCTCGATTCTGATGCCGCTGTTGCGTCTGAAGTTGTAAAAGGCGTCGGCCCCGAAGATTTTCAAAAAAAAGTCCCGCGACATTTCCTGCTTTAGCTCGCTTTTCAGACCATTTTCCGAGTAATCCGGCATCAGGCCGGAATATCCGGGGCGCCGTGACATGATTTCCAAAAATCTCTTTTTAAACATTTCTGCCACCATGTTGTCTGCGTTTGCCGGGGCAAACGTTTTGCCGGTGGGGTCTGCCTTGACACCGATGATCGTATTGTCATGTTTGCTTATCCAGATCGAGGAAAAGCGGTTACCGCCATAAATACGCCCAAGTTTGTTCATAAAATTGATGGTGAAGGCTTCATCATCGCCACAATAGCTGCGGTTGGCAAATTTCTCGATGCGTTCAATCGAATTCAGGCCGCGTGCCAGGTTCAGTGTTTCGGCGCTTTCGTCAAATGCTGCCCGGTCAAGACTTTGCAGGTCCAGGTCGAGCTTGTCAATTCGGCGGTTTTTTTCGTTCGCATAGCTCACTCTGAAAAATTCACCTGCGAGATAGGCAGACGCGAAAATTGGCTGAATAATCAGAAATAGAAAAACTCCCGGTATCATAAGCTTCAGGGAGATGTCGGGGCCGCGGCCGAGAATGATTTTTTCAGCTACAACCCTGAACAGGGCACATGCTGCAAGAGAAATTACTATCAGCCACAGAAGCCCCTGGCTCGGAAGTTTTATTTTTTCGTTCAATGCTGGCGATACAGAAAAGAAGAGGCATTTTTTTAACTCATTATATCGCGTGAGACTCATCTGATGCCCGCCGAGATTTATGTTCTGCGGCAGACGCTGGAACCCTTTTAGAGCTTTTACGACGGAACTTTTTAAGTCATTCAATCCAGAAAAGTAATTGCTGAAGAAAAAATCGCCTGTTTCTGGGAAGTAGGCCCCGATACCGTGGTTTCTTGTTGGAAAACGTGCAAGTCGCCACTTTACGTTCTGTTGTAGCGAAAACCCGGATAAATCAGCGAGGGCGAGCATGTAGGAGTCTTCAAAAAGCTTCTCACCTGACAGAGACAGATTTTTATCCATTTCTCTGATTACCAGTTTGGTATTTTTGTTAAGTATTATGTCGCCGAGAAAATTTTTGTAGAATTGCAGGCTCGCGCGAGGCTGGAGTTTTGAATTTCCGGGAGACCCCATGATCAAATTCAGGCCGATATCAGAACCAGCGTGTATATGCTCGAGGCGGTTGTCTGCACCAACAAGGCAGAGATGAATTTCACAAGGAAACCCTGCTTTTTCAATGATATCATTCAGATTTTTTTTCAGGGCAGAAATGAAATCAGGGTTACAGACCCGCTCTTTGAAAACTTTTTCGCTCATCATTCTGAAGTTTCTGCAGATTCTCGTCTGCTCTCTTATCAGATAGTAAGACTCGTCTGAAAGTGTTTCGATCTGGGTCATATCTGATCTGACGCTGTTGCTTCTGTT
>DAOQWI010000010.1:0-5185 GCA_035342015.1 Candidatus Ozemibacteraceae bacterium
GGGCAATCGAAGAAAAGGTTTATCTTCCGGTTGGCTCTGACAAAGAAGTGCGCAGCGATTTTCAGCTGATTACCGGCACCAATCGCAACCTGCGGCACGAATGTCAGGCCGGTCGCTTCAGACAGGATCTTCTCGCCCGTATCAAATTCTGGGAATTCGCAATCCCTGGTCTGCGCGAGCGCCCCGAAGACATCGACCCAAACATCGACTACGAGCTGCAGCAGCATTCGAAAAAGCTCGGCAAACCCGTCAGTTTCAGTAGTGAAGCACGTCAGGAATTCGTCAGATTTGCAGTATCAAACGAAGCAATCTGGACAGCCAACTTTCGCGATCTCAACAACTCGCTTGCCCGCATGATTACTTTATCTGAAGGCAACCGTATCAACCGCGAGAATGTTCAGACCGAAATGGCGAGACTGCGCAAAGAATGGTCGACAGAAAAGCAGTTCGCAGCACACGAAGAAAGGCTCTGCCAGCAGCTGCTGACTACAGAGCAGCTGACAGAAACAGACCTGTTCGACCGGCTGCAGCTTGAAAAAGTGCTCGAAATCTGCCGGCGTTGCGACAGTATAGCCGAAGCCGGCCGACTGTTGTTCAGCAATTCGGCGCAAAAAAAGCGCTCAACCAACGACTCTGACCGGCTGCGCAAATATCTGCAGCGCTTCGGCATTTCCTGGAAAATGATCGGTACAGGCGAATAGCAGTTGAAGGGTTACCATTTTCAGGGGTTGTGCCGACTGAAAAAAACATTATAATTACAGTACAATTCCATAAATGAGGCGAGTTTTGCACAGCAAACGCAGAACAATAATGGTTCTGGTGATGATGATACAGATCATGGCATCTGTTCAAACCGTGCACGCCTGGGATTGCGTTGAAGCGCACCCGACGATTAACCTTCTCGCCTTTGAACATTTCGTAGCCAAATTTAAAGCCGGTCATTATGGCGACAAATTCGTCAATACCACTATCGACAACGAGGTAAAGTTTCAGGGGCTGACCTTCGGTAAGGCCCCAAAATTTGAAAGCGGCGCCAATGCCAAACTGGTTAACGCTGCCCATAATTTTTCAGACTGGCTGGCCCGTGGCGGTTACGATGCCGACATGCCCGAAATCAACATGGGGTTCCGTCACTTCTATGACCCGGTGTATGAGCCTCACTATCTTACCTGGCAGAATCGCTCGTTTATTCCCAAAAAGAAAAGCAGTTTCGCCTCTGAAGAGGCCTTCTTCGCATCTCTGCAATACCGCGCCGACGACTGGAACCCGAACTTCGAATTCGGTTTGAAAGACCGCAAAATCAAGCTGCAGCCCAAGATTTTCCGGCCACAGATCGACGCGGTAACCTGGGCATTCGAACACGAAGAAAATGACCACAACTGGCTGCAGGCAAAACTCGCCTATAAAGCCGCCATGGAAAACAACACCGCCGCATTCGGCAAACTTAGCCGCAGCCAGATGTTCGGCAAGGCCTTCCGGGCTGTAGGCGAAACCATGCATCTGATGGCAGACATGGCCCAGCCGGCTCACACCAGGGCCGACAGTCACTCGTTGTTTGAGCCGATCGAAATGAATGTAAAAGAAAAAATGATCCGTAAAATCATGGGCGACAGGCACAAAAGCCCTGATTTCAAACCCATTCCCGAATTTGAAATCGCATCTGACATTGAACTGCCTGAACAGATGAAAAACCTCGCCGCCTTCACCAACCGGCATTTTTTCAGCAATGACACGATTTTTGATTACGAGAAATGGCATTTCCCGCGCAACCGAAAGCGCCCATACCCTTCACCGCAGCTTTCAAAACTCAAACATGAGGCTGGCATCTTTTACGCCTGGTTTGAAACGGTTGGCTGGGTAGCCATGGCCAAAGAAACGGGCTCACCCTTTGCCAAAGTCATCAATGACAACGACAAATACGGGCGCAAGAACCCGCACTTCAACGTCATGCCAAACATGGCCGAAAGTCAGGCAAAAGTTCTTATTCCTCTGGCAGTATTCAACTGTGCCGAAGCTATCAGAGCCTTTCTTCCATCACTGAGCATCAAGTTCAGCCTTGCACCAGGCGCAAACGGCAAATACCAGGCTTCGGGCGAATTGCTGCACAATGCCGATTACGACAATGAATGGCGCGATATTGGCGCCATCCGTTTTAACGGCCCGGGCTTTATCCAGATCAACAAAAATTACGTAAAATGCGAATTTCGCGACGGGCAGCTTCTGCCCATCGAAGTCGAGCTCAAGTCAGGCGACAGGGTCGCACTGGTCGTCAGAGCCGGCGGCCTTATAACTGCCAGCAACAAGATTTCTATCCCCTGACGGTCAACCCCAAATAAAAGAACCATCGGCCACATTTTTTATAAGAGCCGTTTCTTTATGCGCTGCCTGAAAACCGCATAAGCGTATTGAATTTACTTTCTCTCAAGCTGGATAAATCTGCAGCCTTGTCCTTGTGAGAGCGGCGCTTGCCACTATATTTGGGCAAAGCAACATACAAATCTTCTGCTTAAATACTGTTTTTATTTCGACGCACAAACATAAAACAAAAACCCGCTGCAGATATGGGTCCTGCAGCGGGCCGTTTAAAACTTTTCGTGAGAACAGAGATTACTCGAAGGTTTTGCCGATCATGATCACCGTTTTAACGAATTCATAGCGCTCGTTGTTAACCTGCTTGAAATAGGCTGGAGCCGAGTAATAAAGCACAGCTGCCTGAGTCATGTCGACGTAGGCATCGAAAGTACTCATATTTTTGTCGAATTGTTCTTTCCATTTGGCGGTCACTTCGGGGTGGAAGTAGAGAAAGCGCAGCGTCATTTCGCGCAGCAGAATCTGCTTGAAACGTTTGTTGCGGGCCGCATCGTCGAGTTCGACGAACGAGGGCATAAACCATGAATTCTGCGTGATGAACACAAAGCCTTCAGAAGAAAAGGCGGTTTCGGTATCGGTAGTCGGAACATAAGCAATCGCCTCAGTGCAGGTCGAGAAGAACTTCGGCAGTTCGGCAAAAAGCTCGGCAATGGCACTGCGCAGAAGCTCAGGTGCTTCTTTATGTTCGGCCGGCAGAGAAGCTGCAGCGGTGCCAACATCAACCTGCGTCACAACCGGCATATAATCGCCATCAGGAATAGTCGGAGGCGGTCTGGTGCCGGGAGTTTCAACCGTGCCACTGGCATTGTTGTTGCCACCGTTATTATTGCTGCCGCCGTCATTGATCGGCTTGTCGTTCCAGCCACTGACGCTCTGCCCGTTCATCAGGTTGGTTTTAATAAAATCGAAGCGGCTGGCAAATCTGCTCTGCAGAGTAGCCGGGTCGGTGCAGTACATCGACACGGCAAATGCCAGGTCTATCCAGGCGGCAATTTTTCCTGGCGCAGTTACCATATTGGTTTCAGCTGCCGGACTGTAAACCTTGGTCGGAAAAGTAGACCCGGCCGCAATGGCAGCATACCTCTTGCCGACCTCAGGGTTTTCCTGCAGAAAACTGTAGGTCATGCCGCGCACAAGAATTGTCTTGAAGCGGGCCAGCAGCTGAGCTTCGGTCGGGGTGCTGCCATAAACTTCTTTAAACCTGCGGTAATACATAACCGATGGAGTCATGACACCGGCACCAGCCCAGATTATACCGTGCTGATCATTGAAGCCGACGTATTTTGTCTCATACTGAACCGGTGAAGGGTCGAGAAACACCATGCGGGTATACATGCTGAAGCTCGCCGGAACCGCTTCAAAAACCTCTTTGATAGCCTGAACGTAGTTAAGGCTCCAGGTGTTCTGGTTTTCGCCCTCATCTTCGGCAATCACCACATTGAATTTTTCATTTATCGAATCTTTGAGTGCCGTCAGAGCGTCGGTGCCGGTAGCCACTTCAAGGGTCTGGTAAACCGAATCAAGATAGCTGGCATTCTGAGCCATTGCCGGCGAAACCAGCAACATCAGAACCAGAACAAAGGCTGCAATCTGCTTTTTCATGGTTTTACAGATCCTTTACTGCAGGTATTCCTTGCCGTCCATAATATACTGTTTGATGAAGTTATAGCGGTTGAGGTCCATGGTAGCACCGCTGCGCGACACAAACATGCCGTTTCTGATCGAGCCGCCAGTGTAATAGGTGGCAACCGATTCGGCCATGTCTTCAGCAGGCTGGGTGCGGCCATAACCGGTAGGGCAGGTGCCAGCGAGACGGCCACCAGGCCAGAAGGTTCTCGACCAGGTCTGGTAGACCTGCGGGTAGGTATTCTGGAAACAATGGGTCATTTCATGCACCAGGGTGCGCTTGAAATTGTATTTGAGGTAAGCCATCTGCTCTTCAGTGGTCGGCGCTCGGCCATAGGCGGCTGTGAGAGAATTCATGGCTCCCTGGGTCATTTTTACGCTCAGGTCAAGCATGTGAACCTTGCGTTCTGGAACGATAACGTAAGCTGCGGCGCTCGGCGGAATAAATGAAGCATTGGGTTCTCCATCACGGTAAACCATGTCAGTGCACTTGCGGAAAAAAGCGGGAAGCTCGCCAAAGGCTTCATCTGCAGCCTTAAGCTGGTTAAGGCTCCATTCACGGCCGTTAGTGCCATTGGCAAGACTGATATTATATTTGGCCTTAACTGAAGCGCGAATCGATTCGGCATCAGTTGCAGTCTGCGTTTGGGTCTGAGTCTGGGTGGGCGTCTGAGTTTGGGTCTGGGTCTGGGTTTGAGTCTGAGTCTGAGTTTGAGTTTGAGTTTGAGTCTGAGTTTGGGTTTGGGTCGGGGTCTGAGTTTGTGTTTGAGTCTGAGTTTGTGTTTGAGTTTGAGTCTGGGTTGCGGTCGAGGTTGCAGTTGAAGTGGCAGTAGAAGTCGGCGGCTTCGGCACAATGCGCTGGCACGGGATTACAACAACCACAATGCGGGTGCCACAGATTTTGCCGGCAATAATGCGCATCAGACTGTTTATAATGTTCTGCAGCTTTTCGATTGCCTTCTGCTGCGCCGGATCACCGGTCGGGTCAGGCACATCGACTACCTCGGGCGGCTGGTCATCATTTTCGACATACTGCGGCACGCCTTCATCGCTGACGGCAGAAGTACCCGAATCGCCGGCACGATAAATCGTGTCGAGGTAGCTGCCATCTTCGCCTGCCGCCGAAAAAACGCTGGCAAGCATAAAACAAAGCGCGAACAGCGCCAATGTCAGTCTTCTGTTCATAATA
>DAOQWI010000010.1:5285-29961 GCA_035342015.1 Candidatus Ozemibacteraceae bacterium
GTAGTTGTAAACCACCGGCAGAATGCGGCCATGCCGGCTGCTGTAAATGTTAAAAGTCAGATGGTCGGGAAAAGCCTGAAGCTGCTGCTCGATATTCCCGCCGCCAGGGCCGCTGAGCACGGCATTATTCAGATCAGTGCGCAACCTGGCGATAAACAATGCGCTTTCCTGCATCAATACGGCAACGTTTTCGCTGCGTGAATATCCCTGTCGAAAATTGGTGAACAACATGATGGCGGTACCAAGAAAAACGGCTGAAACCCCGCAGACCACGAGGATCTCGGTAAGGGTAAAGCCCGGCCGCTTTTTATTAACGACTTTCATTGGCCACCAGCGTTTTAAGAGTGAATTCACGGGTTTTGTCAGCCGCCCTGGCCGACGGAAAACCGATCTTCACCGTAATTTTCTTGAAAACCACCTTGTTATCGCGCTTGATCTCTTCTATTTTCAGAGACGGCTTCAGGTCATCGACCGGAGTAATTTTGAACAGCACCGGGCTGTTGGCGAGTTGCGACCCGTCGACCACCTGTGAAGAATCATAGCTTCCTGGTTTTATGAGGTTGAAGGGCAGAGAAACAATCTGTTCCATCAGTTCAAGAGCCGCGGTATGAGCCCTGAATTCAGATTCAGTCACCTGAATATTGACGTTGCCTGAAGAAAAAGTCATGAAGACGGGCAGCATGATCATCGACAGAATGCCCATCGACAAAACGATTTCGATCAGCGACAGACCGCCGCGGCATTCTTTTCTATTCATTCCAGTATGAATCCTTGGGGTCGACGAATACCCGGTAATAACGGTCGTAGCCGGCCGCAGTCGGATCCTGGCCGGGTCTGAAACGCGCAATTCCGCCCTGAAATCTGTGATCGGCATAGATGGAGCCGACACAGAGAGTGCCGAACAGATCGAATTTTGAACCATAGGCCAACTCGGCGGCAGGAGCGATAAGATTAACATGGTTCGGCTGGGTTGACGCAAAAGACACCGAACCGGTGCCACCAAGCACTATTGTCAGCATCTGCCCGGCATCGGCACAGGTCACCCCGCGCAGCACCAGATTACCAGAATCAAGAATTATCATGCCGCCACCGCGCACAATCATCGGCTGCGGCCGCCCGGCCGCCGGAATCTGCATATCGAGCCCGCGCGGGTTTCTGATTCTGACTATCGCATTCAGCTCAAGCTCACCCTGTTCATTAAGGAATCGTTCCCAGAATTCGCTGAGCGTGTCGACTTCGATTTGAACTCTTCCGGCAAGGAGCTGAGCGACAGAGTCTGCCGACGGCTGACCCTTGAAAAAAACGTGACCATTGCGCTGCAAAGTGACCTGATTACCACTTTCGCCCGCAAAAACGCCTGCCGACGACGGAAAAGTGCGCCCAACCCTGGCGTCATAAACATCCTGCATGCTGTTGTATGATTCCATGTAGGGCAGTTCGACGACCCGGCTCATCAGCTGCGCGTATTCGCTGTAAGATTTAAAAAGCATGCCGGCCTTGAGAAGCGGGCCACCAACACTGCGCCGGCCGACTTCGAGAATATCGACCGAACCGCTGTAAGTATCTTCAGATACCGACTTCAGCAGATACAGAGGCGGCGGATTCGCGGCAGCAAACAGCGCTGCTGCATCAGATTCTTCGGGTTTCACTTCAAGATTGGCAAACCTGATGAAAGCCGCATTGACCTGCCCAAAAACGCGCGTGCGCGACTGAAAACCCTTGCGGGCATCGCCAAACAGATGCAGAATCGAAGACTTCGAACTGTAATGGTTCTTTTCGCCTGAAGACAGAATATTGCCTTCGTACATTGCCTCGGTTTCGCGGCGACTGCTGCGATCATGAAAGCCATCGAGCACGAAGCTGTGGCCAAAACTGTAGCTCACCTGGCGTATCGATTCGTTGCTTTTATCCCAGGGCAGGCTCAAAGGGCCGGAAAAAGCCGAAGGCAGGGCAGATTGCGGCGTTGCAAACTTTATCGGCGAAAAAACATTAGGGTTGCTGACATCATAAAAATGAAAAATTTCGCCAAGGTCACCGGCACCAGAACAAAGATTAAGCCTGACGCGACGGCCGCCAAGCCAGACCCAGCCGCGCTGCTGCCAGCAGTCGGACATTTTTTCCTCTTTAAGAATATCCGCGATATTACCCGGTTCGAGCGGGGCGTCTGTGGTAGCGTGATTATAAACGATCAGCGGGCGCGGCCCGTCAGTGATCATACCGCGATAGTCATTACGGATCAGGTTGAAGGCATCTTCGTTCCGCCGGGCCGCATCGCCGACATACAGCGTAAACTTACCCAGCGGGCCAGGAGCGATACTTGCCACCCTGACCTGGCGTTTAACGGCAATGCGCCGCTGCGAGCTTTTGTAGCTGCCGACCGCTTCGATTACCAGAAAACCCTGCCGTGCAACCGGGTCGGCCCAGTTCGAAACCTCGGTTTCGGTCGGGGTAAAGTCGCGCAGCCAGACATCGACGCGAATCGACGCATCTTTGTCGACTTCGCGGGCGAACGCTTCCAGGTCGCGGTTCCAGACCGGGTCTAGCAGATCGTTGATGCAGATATCGCTGAACTCACCTGGTTTAAGCAGCAGCTCTGAGAGCTTTTTCCCGGCACCGCCTTCGAGGTTGCGCGCAATGGCGGCCCGAACTGAACCGATACTGCTGTTGATACCTGCCTCAGCGAGAAAATGTGCAACTTCGCCGTTGACGATTGTCTGCATGCCGCTGTGCTGGTGCCCGACGAACGAATAAAGCGACACCGCAAGAATGAGCAGCACAGTGCCGATGATCAGGGCGATCATTATGGCGAAACCGCGCTGGCGGCGAGGCATAGGTAAAGTAATCTGACTGGCGGGCATAATAAAATAATCTCAACCCGGGCTCTGCTTGTCAACGTGTTTGCAAAACTTTACCGACCGGCTGAAAAACTGCTACAATTTACCTGTGACAATTTTGCGGGCGACGGAGGAAAAGATGAAAAGAGCGATTATTACCCTGCTGATGCTGCTTTTAACCCTTGGAGGATACGCCATGATCGAAACCCTGACTCTCGAAGACCTGGCACAGGGAGCCGACCTGATTGTCAAAGGCACGATCAAAGGTATCAAATCTGCCGGCAAAATTCCGGAAGGCCCGGAAGTTCTTGCCTGCCTGTTTGAGGCCGGCGAATTATTCAAAGGCAACGGCAAGGCCGGCGACAATCTCAAGATAAAAAATTACCGCGGCATCGAAGACGCGCCTGAATTTAAAGAAGGCAGCCAGTATCTGCTGTTTCTCAAAAAAGTCGAAAGCCATTTCGAAATCGTTAACGGCGTGCAGGGCAGCTGGCCCATCGACGAAAACGGCAGGTTTCTCGGCATGGGCACCGATATAACCGTCGAACGCCTCAAAACCGCCATTGCTGCACCGCCAACCCCGAAAACCCTGGTTGATCCGGTCGAGTTCTGATAAGTCACTCGCTCGCCGGTACATTACAAAACCTCAGTTGATAAATTCCGGCGTAATCCCGACCGCTAATGGTGGTTTTTTCACAATAGATTTTATTGTGTTTTTACTGTCAGCAGTTATTAGCAGTCACAGCCGATTTCCACGTTTTAAAGAAAGGCAAAACAAACCGGGCCCTGAGGCAACACCTGAAAAAGCGATGAAAAAAGGGGCTGTTTCATATTTTTATGAGACAGCCCCTTCTGTGTTGGCTTATTTTGCTTCTGTCTTCACGTGCCTCTCATGGCATCAATTGTCTCTCAGTCATTCGCCGAGCAGATTGAGAATGGTCAGACGGTTTTCATCCTGAATTTTGAAAGTCTGCAGAGCAAACTTCGACTGCAGTTCGTTAAGACTCATATTGATGATTTCAGCGGCCATATCGACATCTTCGATTCTTGACTGGGCAGCGGTCACGTTGACAAGCTCATTCTGCAGACCGGCAACCTGACTTTCGATACCGTTAACGGCAGCACCGAGAGAACCGCGCTGAGTATTCAGTGTCGCCAGAGCCTGAGCGGACTGGCCGATCGCCTGACTGGCACCCTGAAGAGTATTTACGGCAACACCATTCAGCCCCAGAGCCTGTGCATTCACTGCCGGCTGGGCAAAGGTTTCGCCACTCTGCAGAGACACCTGAAGCGAGCCATCAAGCAAGGCTTTATCGTTATAAGTAGTGCTGTTCGCTGTCTGATTGATCTGAGCGGTAAGCTGATCGACTTCGAACTGGATGTTGCCACGGTCGGCATCGGTCAGTGTGCCATTCGAGGCCTGAACTGCAAGCTCGTTGATCCGCTGGATCATTTCGTTCATCGAAGAAAGCGCACCATCAGCAGTCTGCAGCATCGAAATTTCATCCTGGCGGCTGCCAATCTGCTGAATAAGGCCACGGGTCTGCGATTCGAACGCCATGACCATAGCAAGGCCCGCGGGATCATCGCTGGCCCGGTTGATTCGTTTCCCCCCTGCAACACGCTCAAGATTCTTTTGACGGGTTTCTTCAGTGCGCAGCAGGTCTCTGTGTACCCTGTCTGGATTCGTTCTGCTAACCACGGCTATAGACCTCCTTGTCTATCTTCTTTTTTACCGTACTATAAATATATCTTATTTATTCAAGTTAGTCCAGTGCTTGTCGGTACAGGCCTCAGCCGCCCAAAGCCTCGATTGCCTGCTGCTCTGATGGGTAAGCATCGCCCATCTGCAACAGACCAACCATTTTAAAAACCCCGCCGGCAAGCTCACTGAGACCGGTAAATGCTAGTTCACCATTCTTTTCGTCAACGATAATCTCGGCCAGCTCGATAATCTGGGCAATACCCTGCGAGTTGATTACCGGCGAAGCCGCAAGATTGAGAATAAACTTCTGGTGTCCTTCCGGCAGGGCCTTCTGCACGGTGGCAAAAATCGCCGCACCGCCATGCTCATCAACATAGCCGCAGGGCCTGATAATGAACACACCATTGATATTTGCTGTGGTAATTGTGAAATTGCTCATGCCCTGATGTTAATGTTTCTCAACTTCGATGTCAATTGTTAAAAAGCGGTCAACAACTCGCCAGTCAAGATTCCGCCGCGCTCACCGGTAATTTTCAGCTGCCCATGGAACCCGTTGCCAATCGCCGGCAAATCACCCGTTTTTTCTGGAAAAAGCACGCGATAGGTCTTCTGCTCAGCCTGGTCAGCGATGTCGACCTGCCTCTGTGACACGTCGACACCTGAAACGATACCTTTAATCGTACGGGTCGTATTGCGTGAATGAGCAGCCACCTTTTTGCCAGATTTTGGCATCTTCGGAGCCGAAGATGGGGGCGCCATAAAAAGAAACCAGATCAGAGCTGTCAATACCGCGCCGGTTGCATAAGCAACCATGGCAAATCTGACCAGGCCCGGGTCGGGTTCACTCTTTTTCTGGCTTTCCTGGCGGATTTTCTGAATTTTTTCAAGCTGGTAGGCTGATCGCTGATTCTGGCTCCGCTTTTCCTCTTCGAGTCTCTCTTCGGCAGCGGCAAACAGCCCGGCTTCGGTTTTTGCAGGATCGGCAGCGATAATTTTTGCCACCAGGCCGGTATACAGTCTGGTATAAAGTTCTGCCCTCGTTGAACGACCACTTCTGGCTTCGACATATACCTGAAAAAAAGTTTCTTCGTCAGCATTTGAAAGCAGTATCGAAAAAATCTGCTGCTGATTCTCTTCGTCACCTTCGTTTTTAAGTGCTGTAAGAAGAATCTGACTCACAGATGCATAATCGAAATGGGCCAGGCAGAAAATTGCGTTACGCCGCTGCACCGGTCTGATTGAATGCAGCATCTGCTCAACCAGTGAAATTGCCTGTTTTTTGTCAAAAAGAGCAAATACCTTGATCGCCGCGACCTTGACCTCGTCGAAACGATGCTTGATCAACTGTGGCAGCAGCGGGTGCAGCGCCTCAGGGTTAACCACGCTCAGGGCATCGATCGCAGCCGTCAACAGGTCTGCATTGTCACTTTCGAGACAGCGCAGCATCAGCTCGGTTTCCTTGCGCGTACCGGCCCGTTCTATGACTCCGAGAACGGCTATCTGCTCTTCTACCGGCAGCTGCGAGAAAAAGCCAACAATGCTCGCCATCTGTTGACCGTAGTTTTCACGGTTGATCGCATCATAAATTTTGTGACGCCGTTCGGGCAGAATTTCAATAAACGCCTGCTGCTGAACCGCCTGTTCTTTTCTGAGGGCAGCTTCGGGCTCAAGCCTGGCGACATTTTCAGGCTCAAGACGGCCCGATTCAAGAAACTGCCTGACCCTGGCAACAATTTTTTCGTCGCTTTCCTTTTTGAGAAAGTCATTGATAAGGGTGCGAGGGTCTTCAACGCCATGCCTTATCAGCTCACACAACTTCAATGCTGATTTAAGACGGGTTTCGGCATCACCCGACTTCAACCCGAGACTGAAACGCTCAATATACAGGCGAATACGCTTTTCTCTGAAGTGACTTTCGAGAACGTCAAGCATCTGCGCCGGCTCAGCATTAACCAGGCCGGCCTGAAAAAGCGACTGCAGAACCCCTTTAAGAATTGTGTCTATGAGCTGGTATTTTTCACCGACGCAGGCTTGTCGCGCCTCGAGCAGACGCAGCGGAATCTGCCGGTCGGGGTTGGCCATGAAAACCAGACCAGCTTTTTTTATCAGCTCAGAGTCGGTTTCGACACTTATGTAGCGCAACATCAGCGATTCGATCTGCTTGAACGGAAAAAAAAACGAATGGAAAAGAGCCGCCTGTTTCTCTTCTTCGCTGTTCGAAAAAAGCATTGACTCGAAATGTCGCAGCGCTTCGCTCGGGTCGAATCTGTAGAGAATTCTGACCGCCCGCGACCTGATGCCAGAATTGGCATTGAGAAGCAACGGCACAATATGCTCGCGCAAACGCTCGGGGCTGAGTTTTTCGAGCGCTTCGACCGCAGCGCTCAACACTCTGGGGTCATTGTGACTGCATAAACCTGCAACCGCATCGACGTCTTCAGATGCGCCAAATTTTTTCAGAAATTTTAAAACCGAAGGCAGCAGTCGTGCCGAAAAACCCACCCAGCCTGATTTTCTCAGTTCATCTGCGACTGCCTGAGCATCGCCTCTTTTAACCGATTCGAGATACAAAGCCAGTGAAATTTCGTCTCTGGCAGGCTGGCGCAGCAATTCAGAAATCCCGCTGCGATCTGGTCGCGCCTGCTCACCAGGTTCAAAGCGGGCAAGTACCTTCTGCATGTGAAATCTGATGCCGGGCTCACATTCGCTCGCCAGCAGGTTTCTAAATTCAGCAATCTGCGAACCTGTCAGCGGCATTTCCTCTATGCGCGACAGCACAGAGAAGCGGATCGAAGGATCCGGAGAACTGAGTTCCGCAAATAATTCTTTTACCGGATCCATCAGCCCTTCTTGTCAGTTTTTCTTAAGCAGTTCTATTTCTTTGGCCAGCAGGGTAAATCCCTGTTTAAATGGCAAAGCAAGATTGAACATCTGGGAAGCCGTAGCGCGATCGCCGTTTGCCAGCATCAGCAGGCCGATATTGCGCAGAACGTAACGCTGCAGGCTATGCTTGCGGTTCGCATAAAAAGCCTTTTTTAGAGCTTCTTCGGCAAGACGCTTCTGACCCTGGCTCCAGAAAACCAGCCCCTTGAGGTTCAGGGTCGCGATTTTGAGGTTTTCAAAACCGGCAGACTTCTGCAAATCGATCTGCTTTTCGAGTTGCTCGATAAAACCGGCAGCATCAGCATGGTTTTTGCTCTGCCAGGCTTTTACTGCAAGAACATAAAGACCATTGAGCTGGTCCAGCCGTTTTTTTTCGATATCGATGCCAGACTCAGTCAGTTTTCCGGCAAATTCCGGGTCTGAATTAAGGTAACCCTGCAGCTTGTCGAACATTTCGACATCGGTCTGCGCCTGATGCGCTGAAATAAGAGCATCTTCAAAGAAAACCGGTCCGCGAAAGCCACCTTCAGGAGCCAGGCTGTCATCATAAGAAAGCCACATGTCGCCACTGAGAGGGTAGAACGACTCGTCAGCAAACAGGGCAAAGGCAACGTCAGCATAAAGCTTCGTTTCTGCCGGCCAGGCATTGACGGCAGCAGTCATTTCGACAGCGTTGTCAGTAAAATCACGCTGTATTCTTGCAATCAGGTCAACTTTTGGTGCCGCCAGCGCCACTTCTGCCACGATTGAGCCCTGATTCAGATAACTGTTCGGCGTAACAGAGAACTTGATCTCGCCAGAAGCGCCTTCTTTAACTTCGGCAATAGTAGCGGTTTCGGGTTCAGCTTTCCAGCTTTCCGGCAGAATAAGCCTGACTTTTGCACCGCTGAGACTGCCGATCAGAGAGCGAAGGGTCACTTTCATTTCTACAGGCTGGCCCAGCTCCGGCGGAGCAGCCAGAGAAGCCGAGAGACTGCACCATTCCGGGATCTGTACAGTTGCCGCATGAGTCTGGAATGAAGACACAAGAACCAGCAGCAGAATAAGATAAAGTTTAAACCAGGGTTTGATCATGGCAGTCTCCTTTGCCGGTTCAATTAAGCTTGCGAACGATTTCGTCGTCGTTCACCGGGGCAAATTCATCGCTCTCTTCGGCATCTTCAGGTTCGGCTTCGGGCTCAGGCTTTTCTTCAGGCGGCTCAGCGGCAGGTGCGCCCGTTTCAGCCTGGCTGTAAACCAGCTTCATAAACTGCGGAAAAGTATCGTCGACCATGTGCACCAGCACCATCATCGCCAGATCAAACTGCCGACGCGTCATGGTGCCGTCTTCAAGAATATGCTGACAGCAGGCCGACAGCGATCTGCCGTCTTTGCCGATTTCGAACCTGATATCGAGAATCTCGCCGGTAACCTGCATGATGAACATCAGAATCTCAAGACGCCGCAGTTCGACATTGCGGATAAAATTCGGCACCCGAAAAATCAGATGGCTGTTGTGATGGTAGATAACCAGGTGCATGGTGAGATTGTTGCCCTGCATGTAGAGCTCGACAGCATCTTCACCTAACTGGTTGAAACGCATATTGTCAGAAGACAGATAACCCATGATATCGTTTATTACCGGCAAAGTTTCGAACCGTCTGCTGTCGGATCTGTCGTTTTCTGCGCTCATCTTGGCACCTCGGCGATAATTCGTCTGAATTCTTCTGATGATATATCAAATGCTTTGCAGGCAAAACCAAGAATTTTCTTTTCAGATTCTTCGATGATGCCATCTCTGAACGCTGCCTGGCAGAGGTTGCGAAACAATCTCTGGTGACTGAATTTTTCGCGCAGACCACCGGTAACTTCGATCCCGGCAAGCTGGCGGCGCACGTTATTGAACATGGTTATATAAGCGTCTTCGGAAACATTCAGCGCAGTTCGCAGCCGCTGCAGCAGTTCGCGCTCTGCCGGCTCTATCTGCCCGTCTCGCATCACTTCCAGCAGCACCAGCGAAAAGAACTCGGCAACGCTCAACGGCGATTTTCTGACTTCTTCCGGGGTTGAGGCAGCTGTTTCAACCGGAACAAATCCTTTGAGCACCGTAACAAAAGCAGCATTGTCGAGCCGGCCCTGCAGGCGCGAAAGAATGCGTTCGGCTCTGATTCGACACCAGGCGGAAACTGTCTTTTCAGCCTGAGTCTGTGGGGTCATGCCGGCAAGCAGCTGCATATTACCGGCAGCTGCGCCCCAGGCGCCATTGAGTATCTGTGCTTCGATCAGCCGCTGCAGCTTCTGAATCTTTGAACCGGCCATGGCACCATTTTCGTTGTGCAGCTTTTCAGAATAATCTTCAATAACCATATCGAAACGCCCGGCCGATTTAAACAGATGCCGCTGCACCGCGCCAATCTCTGAGAAATGCATCAGCAGACGCAGATTGAGTTCAGAAAATTCCGGGTTGTTTATCTGCCCACTTTCGAGCAGCCACCCTGCCCGACGCAACAGCGCATTGAAATAAAAATTGTCTCGTTCGAGGGCATGAGCGAACAACTGCTGGGCATCATTCTCCCGCCCTGATTTCTGTAGCAGAATACCAAGATTGCAGAAAGCTTCAGGCATATCACCGGCAAGCTCGATGGCTTTATGGTAGCATTTCTCAGCCGCATCAATTTCGCCATTGAGACGCTTGCACAGCCCAAGCAGGTTCCAGGCGCGCGCCAGTGAAGGGTCTGCCGAAACGACACCCTGATAAAAACCGGTAGCGGCAGCGATATCGCCGCCAGCCTGGCACCTTATGCCTGCCGCAAAAGAGCCGGTTACATCGAAACTTTCACATTTAAAAATGGCACTTTCTTCGAAAGAAGCGCCTTCTATCGCATCTTCGCGGCAAAAGACCCGCAGCGGCAAAGAATTCAGCCGGGCAACCGTCTCGGCGGCGGCCATATCGGCTTTCAACAACTCAGCACCGGTGGCAAACGAAAAGATACTGAGCCCGCCGGTATCGGCAAGCAACGACAGATTGTCGGCCAGCAGTTCGTTCCAGACCGCCGAAGGAGCAGAGAAAACAAGACAGCCGAATTGTGCGTTTTCAATCAGCCTGGCAGAGATATTCATGCTCGCTCCTGTAATCTGTATAAAATCTTACAGTTCTGGCGGAAAAGCAGAACCCTTGTCGGAAGTACTGTAAACGCCAAATTCTGTCAGGCCCCACGGCCCGCCCGGCGCCTTTTGAAGAACCATTTCAATATTCTCATTGATAGTTTTGTCAGATCCGGTGGTGTCTGTGTATGTAAGGCTCAAGCTCCCCCGGCTTTCAGCGTCAGTCTCTGTTCGCATACTCACTCCCACCCCGGAAATTGTGAAATTTTTAACGACAGCTTTGTTAAAAAAGTTTTCCAGCTTGGTTTTGAGGGTATCTATAACCAGCGTAGTACCATCACTTCGATACCACTTGATATTTGAATCGAGAAAATTATTGGCGGCAGCAAAGTCTTCGGCCCTGATGGCAGCAGAAAAAGTATCAACTGCGGCCGCGACTTCAAGCTGGTCAGGGTCGAGGGTTGGGCCGGAATCTCCGCCACCACCGCCGCCGCAGCCGGTAAAAGTCACCAGGACAACTACCAGAATTAACAGCAGAACAAGTCTGTTTTTTGCCGAAGTCAAAGCTGCCGACCTCCCAAAATCGGTCCTGATAAATTCCGGCCCCACAATCACGCGTGGGGCCGGAAAATCGGTTAACTTAAATCAGGCTTTGCCTGAGCAGCCCATGATGCGCATTTTGCGCTGCACGACTTCTTTGATGGCCTGGCGGGCCGGAGCCATGTATTTGCGCGGATCGAATTCTTCAGGATGTTCGAAGAATACCTTGCGGATCATGCCGGTCATGGCAATACGCAGGTCGGTATCGACGTTGATTTTGCAGACGCCGGTTTTGGCGGCCTGGGCGATCATATCTTCGGGAACGCCGCGTGAGCCCGGAATCTTGGCGCCGTATTTATTGCAGATATCGGTCAGATCCTGGGGAACTGAGCTGGCACCGTGCAGTACGAGCGGGAAACCGGGAAGTTTTTTCTCGATCTGAGCGAGGCGGTCGAAAGCGAGCTTTGGTTCGCCCTTGAATTTGTAGGCACCGTGGCTGGTGCCGATAGCGATAGCGAGAGAATCGCAACCGCTCTTGGTCACGAATTCATAAGCTTCGTCGGGGTCGGTGTAAGTTGCGTCTTTGGCATCGACCTTGACTTCGTCTTCAACGCCGGCCAGTTTGCCCAGTTCGGCTTCAACGGTAACACCGCGGGCGTGGGCGTATGCGACCACTTCTTTGGTGATTCTGATATTTTCGGCAAGGGGGTGCTTGGAAGCATCGATCATGACCGAAGTGAAACCGCCGTCAATGCACTTTTTGCAGATTTCGAAATCATCACCATGGTCGAGATGCAGAACGACCGGGATAGAAACGCCGGAAGCTTCGGCCATTTCCATAGATGCCTGGATCAGGTGAATCAGATATTCATGGCGGGCATACTTGCGGGCGCCGGCCGAAACCTGAATGATCAACGGAGCCTTTTCTTCGATTGCTGCTTCGAAGATACCCTGAATGATTTCCATGTTATTGACGTTGAAAGCGCCGATTGCGTAACCGCCTTTGTAGGCCTTTTCAAAAAGTTCCTTCGAGGTGACCAGTGGCATTAATTGTCCTCCTGTGCCTGACTTTGCGATGCGCCGCCAAAAAATCACCGGCGACGTCATTACTGTGTGCCAGAGAATTCTAGCAATATAAACTTTAAAAGTCAAAAAAACCCGCAATTCTGACGTATAGGGTACATACTCTCAGATGGGTATGTTATAATTTCAATGGGGTCTAAACAGAGTGGCAACCAGAAAAAAACAATTTAAGCTCGGTCTGCTGCTTGCAGCGATTTTTGCTGCAGTTTTTTTAACCCCGGTTTCGGCCATCACCCCACAGGGAAAAGAATACCTGCGCAAAGCAAAGGTGTTTTTTGCCGACGGTGATCTGCGCATGGCCCGTGATTATCTGCAACGGGCCAGTAAACTCGACCCGAACGACCCCGACATCGCTGCAATGTCTGCCGACCTGCAGAAAAAAATTGCCGAACATGTAAAAAGCCTGCGCCAGCGGGCAGACTTTTTTGTCGACGCCAAAAACCTGCCAGAAGCCGAAAAGCTTTACAGCGAGGTCTTGACACTCGCCAGCGATGATGAGCATGCTCTGGCCAAACTGAAAGAAATCAAGGGCACCTACGAGCAGATTGAAGAATACCGCAATCAGGGTATAGATGTTAACGTGACAACCGGCCGCAGTCACGATCTCGACCTCTATTCAGCAGTTTCATTGATCAACCGCGCCCGCGGCTTTTTTGCGCAGGGCGAACGAGAAAAAGCCCTTGAACTGGTTGAGCAGGTTCTTAAACGCGAATCTGGCTATAAACCGGCGCTCGAACTCAAAGAAAAAATACTTTATATCAACCAGCTCGAATCATTCATCGAAAAGGCTGAAACCGCATTTCTCGAAGGCCGCATGCGTGAAACTGTCGAATCTCTGAATAATCTCATCAGAGATATGCCTGACCGCCATGAATTTCTGCTGATGCGTGCCAAAGCCAACCTTCGCCTGAAAAACTACCCGGCAGCAGTCAAAGATCTCTGGAAATATTACCATTTCAAACCTGAGCAGAGCACGGTATTTCCGCTGCTTTCCGAGGGTTACTACGGCTCAGGAGACTACCTGCTGGCCTACGCGCTCGCAACTGACCCGCAGAACGGCGAACCATACAAACCATTCGGTTTTCGCCTGCGCTGTCACGTTTACGCTTTCCCGCAGCATTATATTGTGCTTGCGGTGATTCTCGCACTGATGCCTTTTGCGCTGTATTTCGTCTGGGTCTCAGCCGAAGCCCTTTTTGTCGAGAAATTCTCAATTGGCTCGCTCAGACTGGCGATTTCATGTATATTCACCATCATTTTCAAATCACCTGAAGAATGCCTCGGCGACCTTATCGTCGTCGCCCGCGACCTCAACAACGCCTGGGTAAATTACCTGACCGGCATTACCCTTTTTAAAGTCGGTCAGATAGAGGGTGCTCAGCGCTTTCTCGCCTACAGTTTCACCAGCGAAGCCATCAGGCCCAGAGCCTATTATTTTTTCGGTCTGACACGCAAATTACTTAAACATAACCTCTATGAACATGATTTTGAAGAATCTGTGCTTTCGGGTCTGGCCCGGAAACGAACCGGCTGGCACCCTGAATTCATCAGACGCATTGAGCGTGATCTGTTAATAAGTTATAGTAAAGACAAGTCCGACGAAACTTTTGAAGGAATGGCCTTCAAACTTGTCGAGGATGCAACAGGGGGCTGAAGATGACTATAAAAAAGAATGCCTTTTTGCTGGTTCTATCGCTGTTATTGTGCGTTACAGCAGGCTATGCAGATGATGCCTTCTCGATCAAAATGATCAAGCTGGCAGATCTGCGCAGCAAATTCGGAACTTCACCTTTGAACACCTATGAAGACGTTGAAGATATCACCGACATAAGGCCATACGTGACTGGTGTTGGGCCGGTAATATGGCCCGGCTACCTCGAAAGCAACTACAACAAGGTCATAAAAGAACAGACTGGTCGCAATCTTCTTAGCCTGATAAGTTCATTTGGCGGCATGGTCTACCATGAAAAAAGTTTTATCGGCTTTCTGCTTGAAAACTTCTATCTCGACGCCGGCAGCTATGATAAAGAAAGAGTCTGGCACGAAAACAAGGTAACATCGTTTCCGTTCACCTATAAGCCAGGCGACAAGCCACACAAACGCAAATATTATCTGTGCATCAAAGGCGGCTGGCAATATATTCCGCCGGTTAACTTCGACCCAGATGCCAAATCCTGTGAAAAAAACAAATCTTTCTGTAATTATCCCCCATGCATCAAAGAAGAAAAAGAAGACAAAGACGGAGATGGCAGCTATGATGGCCCCGAAGATAAAAATCAGGGCGAAGAGCACCACCAGCCAACCAATAATGTCTACACCAAACTGGGATCAGATCTGAAAAGCTGTCTGGTTACCGCAACCGGTGCCGAAACAGACACCAGCGGCGAAAAATACGAAATGAACTTTGCCGACCGCACGCCACCGCTGATCGACGGCTGCGTCGACGGCAAGTTTCCCGAACTTGGCAAGACAAAACCCGCCACTACCGGCGACTGGTATAAGGTCGAAGGGCTCAAAATAACCGACAACTACTCCAAAAAGGTCGGAACCTGCCTTGTGCTCGGCAAAATCGACAAATACCCCTCAGGTGAATGGGAAAAGGAAGAAAACTGGTTTCCGGAGCCACCACGCGAAATCGATTCCGGCTCAGAAACTGACCACGTTATCATGCCCAACGCCTGCCACGGCGTCATGCGCTACAGCGTGTTCACCTGGGATAAAGCCGGTAATGTCAACCCCGGAGAACCTTATCTGCGGGAAAATGACCCCGAAACCTGCTACGGTCTGCGCAATTCGCCTGAACCCAACCTCGGGCGCGACCCGAAAGAAGCCAAACCCTGGCCAATCGTCGCCAGTCTGACCGATGGCATTATCACCAGCATAGATATGACCACTATCGACCCCGGTGAACGGCGTGGTGAAGGTATGGTGCATATCCGTGACAACGATCTACCAAACATTGTCATCAAGATAGAGTCGGTCAAAGATGGCAGAACCGTGTTCTTCCCACCGGTTGTTAAACCAGGCACACTACCGATCTACAATTCAACCGAATTTGAAAAATCCAAGGCCGACCCTGAGGGCAATGCCAATGCCTACAGCAAGTTTGTCGGCGCCACACCTGACCCCAAATTTGATACGGCCAAACTCGCAGATCCTGACCTTGGTCTGCCTCTCTATTTCGATGTATTCGATGTCAAACCCAGAGCCACATTGCCCGGCGACCCGGGCATGACAACTGCCGAAATAGCCAAGCTTGATGAATTCAAGGATGCTTCGAAACACGAGTTTATCAGAAAACACTTCAGGCTCGAAGATTACAACCAGTCTGATACCAAAATCGACGGTGCGCCAGATACCGACCCCGAAACCTATGGCGCCAGAAATGGTATCGGCGGCGAAGTTATGGCCCTGCTCAATCTGCCGGGTGGCGGTCTGCAGGAGGACGTTGAGTATAAAATCAGCGTCTGGGCCGATGACAACGTTAAATGGGCAACCATGGAAGCCGGAAAGGTTCTTGACAAGATTATCGCAATACCAACCGGAATTTTCTCAGGTGAAATTCTGGTTGAAGTGCCCAACCAATACCCGGCTGCTACTTACAAAAAACCTCTAGATAAAGATAAAGCCGTGACCGAACCGCTGGTCGTGGTTTTTCGTGAACCTACCAAGGCCATATCAGGAAAACTGGATGAAAAAAAGCTGAAAAACGCCAGATATCCCTTCATTGAAGTTAAAGCCACTGACTTTGCCGGTCTGACAAGAAAAATACGCCTTTATGTCACAGTTTCTGACGACAACCCTGAAATTCGCATTCTTGAGCGCAGCCATGAAAAAAATGACTGATACTGACGATAAGGTTAATTAATGCCTGTATCCCTGCAAAAAACAATTTTGCTGCTGCACTGCCCGTCTCGACGGGCGGGCCTTTCGCTGATCGAAATTCTCATGGCTCTGTTTATTCTTACCATCGCTGTTTTGCCGGCTATCGGAACATTTTCCGGTTACTACGGCGTGGCAACCCGCCAGATGGAACAGGAAATGGCCCTTAAACTTGGTGAAGCAGTGGTCAATGTTCTCATGACCGCCAATTACTCTCTGCTGAAAGATGGCGCAATTCCTTCGCTGCCGCTGAATATTCAAACCCCGTCAGGCAGTTTTGCCGGAACTCTTACTTTCGCCGGCAGTTACGCCAGTGGTACGCCGGTAACCATTGGCAAAACCAGATACATTATCGGGGCAGAGGTCAAAAAGATTTTTCTGGCTCAAGATATCACTGCTCCGCACAACAATGCCCTGGAATTTTCCTGGATTTCCCCGGATGCGCCGCCTGTTCCATCCGCTGGAGCGGCGCCGCCACCGCCACCCGTAGCAACTTACTCATGTTTCAACGACCTGATCTGCCTTAAGGTGACGGTAGATTTTGGAGGTGCCAAACCGATAGAACTGGCAACCTTCAGAGCGGACATGGCAAGATGAAAAAATTGCCGAATAGCAGAAAAGGCGTAGCATTGGCGGTGGTCATGGTTTTTTGCATCGCCATACTTGGGCTGGTAACGGTTCTTGTTTTTAATACCCGTTCTCACAGAGGTTCACACACCTATCAGCAAGATGCCTCAAGATCTCTTATGGCCGCCACAGCTGCCATGCAGCTGGCGATCTATAAATATCGTGTTTTACCATCTGAATATTACAAAATTCATGCGCTTGAAATGCAGAAAAATAAAGGAACCGCAGATGCAGCCGCGATTAACGCACTGAACATACTAAAGACCGCATGGATGGCTGATTTTCAGTCTGACAATGCCGGTTCTCCGGCAGCAAGGATAAAAGCCAAAATAGACCAGAGTACTGGCGGCAATCACTCGTTTGGGGTTGAAGAATTCAGTCTGGTATCCAAAACTGCTCAGGGCTATACCCGCGATTATCTTAAAATCAGAACATGGGGGGCGGCAGGTGACACCCGCAAGGTGCTGGAGGAACTGATTGAAGTTCGCATATCAGATTAAACACAAAGCCGCTTACACCATGGTAGAAGCTCTGGTGGCGATTGTGATATTGTCAGGGTTCGTTCTGACAATGATGTTCTTATACAGACGCAGCACCGAGACCTTTAAAATAACTGTCTGGAAACAGGAACGCACCGCCCAGGCCGAAATATTCTGGTCGTTCATGCGCAAGCATATTGAAGAAGCCACAAATTTCCTCGATCTTACGAGTGAAGTCGGCAAAGAAAACCCGGTTATTCCTTTTGTTCCGAGACCGTTCAAGTTTCACCCGACACCCGGCAGCGCGGCTGACGGTAATATCCTCGCCTGGAACGTCTCAAACACAAAGTTTGACTTTTCCTCTACCCATGCCCATTCAAGCCAGCACACCAACTTTTTTCTCGTCAAAAGGAAAAAGCGCATAGAACTGGTCAGCTCGGCCTCGACCAAGCCTCTGGCCGCCCTCGATGACGTCGAAGATATCGCTTTCACCGTTTCTTCCATTGTCAAAGACGCGAATAAAGAAGAAATCATCACCCCCGGAGCTGACCCAAACGCGGTTGGCACCATGTTTGAGATCTCTCTCACCCTTAAACCGCCGCAGAGCTACATGGCTTCTGATATCAAAATTCCCCACAATCATAAATTCCGGGTTAATGTTCCACCACATTCTGACTCGGCCCCTTCCTATTGATGCCAATTCCTGTCAGCAAATACTGGTCTGTCGCCCTTCTCACTGCCGCCATATCAGGCAGTGATATGGCTTATGCCCAGACTGAACCGCTGACCATCGTCACGGCACCGGCACCACTTGCCTGGGGGATTGCCGGTATTCTTGCTCTACTGCTTATTCTGATGACAGGAGTTCTTCTGACCGTTCTCAAAAAGTCGATCGGTGAAGAAGCAAAGTTGCAGCAGACCATAAAAAAGTCTGTCGAAGATTCCTACGCCCGCAAAATCCGCAACGAATATCAGGCCAAGCAGGCCCTGCTCGATAAAAAACTCGACCAGGTCAGACAACGCTTTTCCATGGTCATGATGAAGGTAAAGACTCTTCTCGACACCCTTGACCCAGAGCAGTTGTTCAAAGCTATCAGTGAACTTGTCGAAAACGAAATTGGTGCCAACCGCTACATTCTTTTTCTTGTCGACCCAAATAAAAATGAGCTTTACCCATTCAGATGGCTTGGCTATGCGAAAGAAATCGAAAAGGTTCTGTTCATGCCGGTAGAGCATGCCCACATCATCACCTATTCTCTCAAGCGCCGACAGACCGTTTTCAGAGGCAGCGCCGTCAGCGATATTGAGGTCCGCAAACTGCTCGACCGCAAACCGCAATCGAACACCCTCGTGGCCATACCACTGTTTTCGCGCGATAAAGCTTATGGTGTCATTCACATCGAGTCATTCACCGACGGACACACCGAAATTGACGAAAGCGAAACCAGATTCCTCGCGGCTCTGCCGACTTTTCTCGGTGGCGCCCTCGCCAATGCCGACATCTTCGTCCAGACCCGTGAAGAACTGACTTCAACCAAAAAAATCACCGAACAGGAAATCGCTGAAAAGCGCCGACTGCACGAAATCTTCTCGCGATATACCTCAGCCGAGCTTGTTGAAAACCTGATAAAAAATCCCGGTCAGATTGATCTGGGCGGTGTAAGCAAAACGGCCGCCATTCTCTTTTCTGACATTGCCGGTTTTACGGCCTTCAGCTCCAGATTCAGCCCAAAAGAAGTTGTATCGCTGATGAACGAATATCTGTCACGCATGACCGAAGTCGTGCTCAATCATCAAGGTGAAATCGATAAATTTATCGGTGACGCGGTCATGGCACGTTTCGGTGTTCTCAGCGAACTGCCACACCCATCGCGCAATGCCGTCGAAGCAGCCTGCGCCATGCTTGAAGAGCTCGATCAACTGAGAAACGAGTGGGCTGCCCGCGGCCTCGAAAACTTCAACATCAGAATTGGTATCGCCACCGGCCCGGTTCTCGCCGGCAACATCGGTTCGACCCGCCGCCAGGAATTCACGGTCATGGGCACAACGGTCAACCTTGCCTCACGCCTTGAAGCCCTCAACAAAGAGCTTGGCAGCCGTATTCTCGTCGACGAAGAAACATTCAACAACCTCCCGAAGGGCCTCAAATTCGTCAAACGTGAAAACCAGCGCATTCGCGGCCTGGAAGGAGCCATAACCGTCTACGAAATCCAGGAACTGGCAAAAGGCCCGAAAGTAATTTCACTGCAGGCCAAACTCGACCAGAACCAACAAAACCGCCCGGCAGCAGTACCTCAGCCGGTCGAACAGCCCGAGCCCAAACTGGGGTCGGACCAGTAAAAAACCTGATCAATTGTCAGTTTAGACACTAAAAAGAGTATTTTTTGCATCTTAGAAGGCTATTTTCGGGGCCAAAAACAGCCGTTTAAGCCTGCCCCCCTGTCGCGACGCCCTGCGGTGAATAATTTTCGCTGCACGTTACCGTTCTTCGCAAACGCAGGCTTAGCGAAAAGCAGGCCCTGCAACAACGACAGATAAAGCAAATTTGACGATGAACCAGGCGGTCTAAAAATCTCTGCAAAAAAGCACCGCCGGAAACTTTACCAGGTTCCCGGCGGTGCTTTTAAAACAAAATTCAGGCTTCAGGTGTTTCTGGCCAGGTACAACAGCAGAGTGCCTGACTTGTGCGCCTTGAGAATCGCCATCGGCGAAAGGTCAGGCTTCTTTCTGGTTTCTTTAAGAATACTTATCAGAAGGTTATTGCCCGTATGCGCCGGGTTAAAATCACGTTTAAAGGCAGCATTGCGCAGCAGATTCGGCTCTCTGGCGGCCCAGAAGGTTGCGGCATTGCTGTCGAGGCGATCGATGCTGGTCATGCGAATTTCGCTGGTGGCAAGGCGATCGAGCATCGGTTCGAGAGCTCGAACGGTTGATGGGTAGATATCATGCAGCAGAATGGCGCCACCCCGGCGGTCACCACCCGAAATACCCATCTGGCGGTCGATATTTCGCAGAACTGTCAATTCATTCTTGTTCTGCCAGTCTTTCGGATCGATGGTCCAGAGAACAATCGACATGCCCTCACTACCGGCCACACGCAGCACATTTCGGTTCATGGCGCCATAAGGAGGGCGGAGATATTCAGGGCGCTGACCGGTGATTTTGGCGATTATTTCACTCGTCCGGCCAAGTTCCTCACGCATTTTCTCTTCGCTGATCTGAGCCAGATTCTTGTGGCTGAACGAATGATTGCCGATGATATGGCCTTCTTCGTGAATCTGTCGCACAATCTCCGGGTATTTCATTGCCTGAATGCCAAGAACAAAGAAAATCGCCTTGATATTGCGCTTTCTGAGGGTTTCAAGAATCAGAGGTGTGGTCTTCGGGTGCGGGCCATCATCGAAAGTCAGAATGGCACGTCGACTGCCACCAAGCAGCTTCAGCAGTTTCGGCCGACTGAAATAACCGCCAACCTGCGCCAGATTATCGTTGAGAATCATATCTTCGGTGTCAGTGTATTTCGCAACCTCAGACTTCTCAGCCGAATATTGCTCGCTGACAGCGACAGTATTCATATCGAGCGACGCGGCAGCCACGCCAGCAGCAGGCATGACAAGAGCCAGAAACAGACCAGCAATCAAAGCCTTAAAACAATGAAGTTTATGCATAATACTCTCTCTATCGGCAATCACTTCGCAGACTTTTAACCGCAAAATTTTTCCGGCAGTTAAATCTTGCAGGGCAACTGTGTTATTCTGTCGGCATGTTTAAATCTGGCAAAGGGAAAAAGCAGCGCAACCACGGCATGAATCTGATGATTCTGCTGCTGATCAGCCTGGTCGTCATTTCTTTCCCTAAGTCAATTCTCGGCGCCTCTGACGGAAGTGTCGGGCTGCTGTCACGCATCGACTTCGCGCCGGCCCTTCTCGAAATGATCAGCCATGAACTCGAAAGAACCACCGGCCGGCATTTTTCACTGATATTTCAGCCTGTAGAAGCCTCCGGCAGTATTAACTTCAGTGATTCTCTGCCGTTGATGCTTGTTGAAAAGGGTATTCCAGAAATAATGATTCCTGAAGGCCTCGAAAAAACCGATCTGTCGATCAGTCTTGTCTGGGTTCTCGCAGCCGGTAAAGACGTCACCCAGGTTCTCGGTTCACAGACCCTTACTCTCGACAAGTTTGCAGCCCTGCTCGCCGAACTGCGCCAGAACGACCCACAACGCTTTCCGTGGTTTGAACCGCTGCTGTCAAAGAATACCATGCGCAATTTCTGCCTGCTCTACGGCGAAAAATCGCAGAAAACTTCAACAAGAAGACACCGCGCTGCCATGTTTCATCAGCAGCCGCATGCCGCTGCCATGCTTTACCGCGCCATCGAATCAGAACTGCTGAATCCGCTCTCAGTTGAAGCCGACCTCGGTCTGGCCATGGAAGTATTTGCCGCCGGTGACGCTGACTTTGTCTCTTACTGGTTACCGCAAAGTTATCTGAACAACGCTGCTCTTCGGCCAGCAGAGCTCGCCGGAGTCTCTTTCATGCCGTTTCCACTTTCGGGAAATCGAACCCTGCTGCCAAAACTGACTCTAAACCTCTGGAAAAGTAAAGAGCAGAAAATTGTCTCCAGCATTTCTGCCGATGCTCAGGCCGAAATCAACGATTCGGTTGTCGAGCTCGATTTTTTATCTGAAACTGCCTGGATAAATTCTTTATACCCCGCCAACTATGACGCCCTGATTGTAGGTGACCTGTGAGAAACATCTATATTTCGCTGCGCTTCAAGGTAATCGTTCTTCTCTTCATTCTTATCGCCAGCCTGGCCCTTATCATCAACGAAAGTTCTACGGCGCTGATTCACGAAAAAACCCGCGAAATCTTTCAGCAGCGACTCGACCTGCTGCGAGAATCGATCAAATCATACTGGGAATCAGAAAAAAATCTGCTGTTGAACAATGCCATGCTCTACGCCGAGTCAGAAAAACTGACCAACTATTCAAGTTATGGCCTTTACAACCTGCTTCAGAAAGAAGTCGAACGCCTGATCGCCAAAACCGGCTTTCATGACCTCAAAATTACTCTGAGCAACGGCATGACTGTTTCAAGCAACCAGTCGCTCATCACTCGCGGGCAACCTCTCGACATGCGTGATACCAGACAGAATCTTTCTCTCGTTGAGGTGCAGAACCACGAAGACGGGCTGTATCTCGCCGCCGAAGTGCCGCTGCACAAACTTGGCGAGTTCATCGGCCGCCTGACCCTGCGCCGCAAGCTTGACGACAGCCGCATGAAAAGGACCGCCCGCAATCTGCAGGCCGAAACGGCGGTAGCGGTTAAAGAAACGATCACGGCATCTTCACTGGCTGAATCATACCGCCAGGAACTGGCAAAAGAACACCTGCTCAACAGTGTCCGAAAAGAAGACGTTTTCAATATCAGATTCGGCAATGCCACCTGGTCAGTTGGCCGTGTAAACATCGCCAAAACCGCTGACGGCGAACAGGTAACCATTTATCTGGCCATTTCACAGGAAAAAATGCTGTCGCTCGTCGAAGATGCCCGTACGCGCAATCTCAGCGTCACCGGCTGGGTTCTGGTAATCGCCCTGATCATTTCGGTCGTATTTTCTGAAAAAGTTCTGCTTTCGCGCATACGTGAACTGCGCGATGGCGCCAACATAATTGCCGGCGGCGATCTCGGTTTTCAGATCACTTCCGTTCACGGTGACGAGCTCGGAAATCTCGCCAGATCATTCAACCGTATGGCTGCCAGCCTCAAACTCAACCGCGACCATCTGCAGCATTACGTTGAGCACATCGAAAAACTTGCCAATTATATTCAGAACATTCTCGGCAGCCTCAAGACCTGTGTCATCACCTGGAACATTGCCGGCCATATCGAAACCGCAAATCAGGCGGCTTTACACGAGTTCAGTGACCTTTTCCCGACGCTCGAAGGCCTGTCGCTCAAGCAGTTCCTCACTAAACTGCCGAAAAATTCGCGAAAAGAAATAATCAAAGGCTGGCGCACCGTCAGAGAACCGGGCGACCGCCAGTTCGAGATCGAAATCAACCCCGGCAGTAATGCTGGCCGCAAGGTTCTGCAGGGTGGTTTTTCGCTGCTGCTCGACAATGAGCGCAACCCATACGGGCTTATCCTGACTCTCAGCAACATAACTCAGCGCAAAATCATCGAACAGCAGCTGTATCATGCCGACAAACTGAGCTCGATCGGCCAGCTGGCTGCCAGCGTTGCACACGAGATCAAGAACCCGCTTGCCTCGATCAAAACTCTCGGCCAGCTGCTGCAGGAAGAAACCCAACCCGAAGACAGCAGGCGCGAGTATATTGACGTAATTGTCAGCGAGGTTAACCGCCTGAATATGGTGGTCGAGCAGCTGTTGAAATACGCGAAACCTGAAGACTCCAGTTTCCGGGAAATTGTTTTCTCCGAAATCATCAAGCCGGTAATGTCACTGGTGCATCACGAATCAGAAAGACACCGTGTCGTTCTGCAGGCTGATTATCTGCCAGATCTCAAAGTATTCGTTGACTCTGAAAAGCTCAAACAGGTATTCTTGAACCTGATCTTCAACGGTATCCAGGCAATGAGCAATGGCGGTCAGATCAGCATCAGGGCTCACAAACAAAGCGAAAGCCCCTGGGTAACCATCGAAGTTCAGGATACCGGTGCGGGTATGTCACCTGAGACAGTTGCGCGTGTATTCGAGCCCTTCTTTACCACCCGCCAGCGCGGTACCGGTCTTGGGCTCGCCATCGTCAAGAAAATTATCGATCTGCATGGCGGAAAAATTGAGGTCAGCAGCGAACCCGGCAAGGGAACCTGCTTTACCATCTATCTGCCGCAAAAACAGGAAGGATGATTCAAGATGCTCTTCAAAACTCACAATATTCTGGTTGTCGATGACGAAAAATCTATCCTGTTCAGCCTGAAGGCCGCCCTGACCAAAGAGGGCTATACGGTCAGAACTGCCGAAAACCCGGCCGAAGCCCTGAAAATGGTCGAACCCGGTGCTTTTCAGGTCATCATCTCTGATTACAACATGCCTGGCATGACCGGCATGGAATTTCTCGGGCACGTCAAACAGATCGACCCCGAAGCGGTTTTTATCCTTATGACCGCCTACGGCTCTGAAAAACTCGCCATCGAAGCCATGAAACAGGGCGCTTACGATTATTTTTCCAAGCCCTTCGATATCGAAGAAATGCGCGTCATCGTCGCCAAAGCCTGCGAACGCTTCTCACTCGCTTACGAAAAGAAGAGTCTCGAAGAACGCTTTCTCGTCGAACCTGAAGCTGACCGCTTCATCGGCGATTCTGCCGCCACCCGCATGGTCAAGGAAAAAATCGAACAGGTCGCAAAAAGCGACATCACCGTGCTCATTCAGGGCGAATCCGGCACCGGCAAAGAGCTCGTCGCCCAGGCGATTCAGCGCCAGAGCAGCCGCGCCAGTGGCCCGTTCGTAACTCTGAACTGCGCGGCACTGCCCGAAAATCTCATCGAAAGTGAACTTTTCGGTTACGAAAAAGGCGCTTTCACCGG
>DAOQWI010000010.1:30061-39142 GCA_035342015.1 Candidatus Ozemibacteraceae bacterium
AACATCATTGAAGGCGCCGCCGTCTTTATCAGAAACAACATGATCGATATCGACAACCTGCCTGAAGAAATCAGACTCGGCTTCGCACCCGAATCAACCACTGACATGTTCGACTGGATAGCCGAGCAGATTCAGCAGGGCCGCACCCTCGACGACATGGTCGCACAGATCGAAAAAGAAATGATCAGCCGCACCCTGCGCGACGTCGAAGGCAATCAGTCGAAAGCCGCTCAGATACTTGGTATCAAACGCGGCACGCTGCAGTATAAAATCAAAGCCTACAACCTCGGCTGAAGCGTGTCAGGTCAGGTGCCGCTGGCGATCTGTTCGGCTGAATAATAAATGACCCAGGTTTTGAAAGCGCCTTCGGCAGGTATCGAGTCAATTGTGACTTCGAGATCGCCCCAGTTGCCCTGAGCGTAATTCACCAGACGGCAGCCATAACCTTTCAGTGACAGTATACGCACCGGGGTCGGCGCTTCACCAAGACCTGAGCCGCGAAGACCGCTGATACCCGAGTGCTTGCCGCGCAGCTGAATGCCGCTGAACTGATGCCGGGTCGACACATAGCCGGTGAAACCTGACGGCAGGTTAAGATCATCGCAGAACAATGCGAGGCAGAAGTCGTTGAAAAATTCATTCAGGCCGGCAGTGGAAGGTGAAGCCTGCGGCAGCAGGGTCTGCTCGATATCGACCAGGCCTTTTTTAATATTGGTGCCGCGCTCGAGTGCTTTGATAGCATTGTAGCCGCCACAGCGATCAAATAGATACTGAGTGAAAAGAAACTGCATTCCGTGATGATAATCAGTCGGTGTGTCGGGCCATTGATTCAGTGATACTTCTTCGGGATATTGCAGATACTGGCTGACCCGGGTGATATCGATCGTTTTACCCTGATTGAAACCAAGGCCGGCAGTCTGGCGGGCAAAAGCCGAAAGCCCGGCGTCCTGCCATGGGGTGCCGTAATAAATGGTATTGTCACGCTTCTGATTGAAGTAGAACATACGCTGCAGACTGTCGACAAGCCCGGCATAGAACTCGTCTGCCGCCGACTGAAAGCCGGCCGGATTGGCAAAGATCACTTCGGTGCCGGCTGAATTCGACGCGGTGGCATCTTTATCACGCGGATCGAAGTAGGCCATGCGTTTCGGGTTGGTCTGAGCCTCTTCGAGCAGTGGCGACAGATATAAAACGACGCGCGCCTGCGTGTCGATGTTACCTTCGGGCGGGTCGAGCACTCCGAAAGCGGTGGCGATTGTCGCGTAATAATTATCGAAGTTTTTGGCAATATTCAAAGCGTCTGCATCACCGAGTGCGGTCGAGTTGATATCGATGTAAACGAGGCTTTTCGTGCCCGAGGCTTTGATGGTGGCAGTTGCCATGATGTCATTCGCGTAGTTCCAGGGGTCGGCGGCCTTAAAATCTCTGACATAGAATTCAAGGGTATCTGAAGCAGGCTCAGACAGGGCCGGTCGCAGATTCTTCAGGCGGGTTTTGCCGGCCGGCGGCTCTGTATCACCGGCAGAAGAGACGGGTGAACGACGCTGAGTCGGCGTTTCATTAAGACGCAGACTGCCGGGCAATGGCGGGATCTGCACGTAATTGCCGCCCATATAACCGGCAAAGCTGTAATAATAGGTATCAGGCAGAACCTGACTGCTGTTGTTGCCAGCCTGAACGCTCAAAAAGGCAATGCGCTCATCTGGTCTGAATTTTGCAATTTTAAGGGTGCCGTTTGGCGCAATTGCCGCAAAATCATAGATACCGTAGCCCGGCATGTTTTCATCGAGAGGGTTGAACGCGGTATAGGTCATGCCATTACTCTGCGATTCGTTTACCTGCACCTTGATTTCGGTACTTTTGCCGGGGGCCAGAACGCTTGAGGGTGGCACCTTGAATGAGATGCGGTTATCAGAATAGGTTATGAAACTGGTGTGCGGGATCACGTAACTGCCAAAAAGCACTTTTACAATAGTCTTGTCTGAGCCGAAATTGTAGCCATACAGCGTCAGCGGCACATCTGGCAGTGAACGTTTCGGTGACATGTGCACCAGTTCGGGTGCAATGGTCACCACCACATCAGAGATCCCTTCGAGGGTATATTCATCGCTTTCGAGGGTTACGGTCAGCAGACCGGTTTTGGCGTTCAGCGGAAGAGTGACGAGAAGGGTAGACGAATTGGGCGAATCAACGGTCGAACATGGTTCACCCTTGAGACGCACGCGGTTGAAGCGATAAATCGGGTTGAAATTGCGCCCGTAAACTTTTATTGTCTGACCCCCGACAGCAGTTGCCGGTTCAACCCGCAGAACCACTGGTTTGGCAATAAACTGCAGCGGCTGGGTTTCTTTTGAGGTTTCGTTGTTGATTATCACACGCACCGGGCCAGTCTCGACTTCGGCCGGCACGCGCACGACAATACGGTCGTCACGCATGCTGTTCCAGCTGATGATCGTGGCATCTTTGCCGCTGAAAGTTACCCGGCCGGCGGCAGTGCCACAGCCGCGGCAGTAAACCGTAATCTCGTCGCCATCGGTTCCGAGGAATGGGACCAGGGCAAGCACGGCAAAATCAGGCGAGTATGAAGCCGTCTGCGAAGTCAGCTGAAAATTGATATTTTCGGTGATGCGGCCCGAAAGAACTCTTACGCCTTCTTTAACAACCGGGCTGTAACCGGTGGCTCGCGAAATTACCTGATAGTCGCCGGCAGCCATCGGGCCGAGCAGAAAACGCCCATCATCACCGGCAACCGCCTGATGCTGAAAAGTTTCGACCACGGCCCCCTTGATCACAGTGCCAGTATCGAGAGAAGTGACGGTGCCCTGAATTCGGCCGGCTTCAAGATCATCGACGATCGGAGCCGGACCGCTGCTGAGCTTCTTAGATGACGACGTGCCCCCGCAGCCAATTGAGAAAACCATTGTCAGAACAAGGATAAATACTAAAACCAGGTGTGGCAGCCGCATTAAAAACAGGCCGCTGAGAATTTCACTTTTCCGGTGCAGGGTATTCATAAAATACTCTTGTATCTTTTCTTTTGTAAGACTTTGGTCTACACTGTCGGCTGACTTGTCATCAAATAGAAACATGATTTATATACTTCATTTGTGATTAAAGGAACAGGGTGCACAGAGAAAAATACTCAAAAAAATTTCCAAACGCTTTTTTTCGTGTCAAGTTTATCAACTAATCTGCCGAAATGAAAGATGAGAAATACTAGAAAAGTTCGTGCCCTCTTTGCAGAAATGAACAGGAGACAAATATGAGGCAGACAAATGCTGAATCTCGACGCTGTAATTCTATGAACATGCGGATTTTACTCTGCATGCTTCTACTGCTTTTTGGCAGTATGACAGCAGTCATGGCTGACGTTACCAACGTCACGCTTACAGCTACTGTTCCCGCTGGTGGTATCATCAACTCCGGCGGCAGTGTATCGCTGAGCGCCAGCTGGACGGGTGACTCCCCTCCATACACCGCCAAATTCAAAAAGGGCGGCACTACCATTGTTTCCGAACCTGCCATCACCGGAACCTCATCAAATGTCTCCATTCCGGCGAGCCAGATCGGTGACACCGGCGGCACCTCAGAAAAACTCACTGTTGAAATCGTTGACAGCGCCGGCAAGACGGGCACTGCAGTAGCAGACAACGGCGTTGTCGTCGACTTCATTCCTCCGACTCTTACCGCTCAGATTACCAATGGCTCGGTATTTGCCAACACTCAGAGCGTCAGAATTCAGATTACCAGCAACGAAACCATCAAGGCGCCCAGCGTTACCTCAAATGGCGTCGCCGCCACCATGGAAGGCTCTCTGACCCAGGGCACCAGCTTTGTTTATAATCTGCAGCTCACCAGTGCCTTTACCAATGGCAACTACAGCGTTGCAATTTCCGGCAAAGACCTTTCTCAGCCAGAAGGAAGCGCCAACAGCGGTAATACCGCCGTCACTTTCACCGTAGGTGCCGCAGCCAGCGGCAACACCACAATCGACAGCTCAACCCCAACCGGCCCGACCAATGCGACGACCGTATCACTGACCGGCACCTGTCCTTCCGGGGCAACCACCATTCAGCTTCTCGATGCCGGCAACCCGGTTTCGACCGTTGCCGTAACCGGCACCAGCTGGACAATCGGTCTCAGCCCCGCCGAAGGCACCCGCAGTTACGTAGCAGTCAGCAAAGACACCAACGGCACTGAAATTTCAAGATCTGCTGCATTCTCTCTGGTAATTGACCGTGCCGCACCGGTTAAACCGGCTCCTGATACTTCATCCATTCCGACCAACACCAATCAGAGCAGCGTTTCAATTCCGGTTGCCGTCACCGGCATCGATACAGAAGTGGCCAAACCGGTTCAGATTCAGGCTCTGGTTAACGGCACCCCGAAAGGTTCACCACAGACCGTCAGCGCCAGCCCGGTCAATGTTTCTGTTCCTCTCGAAACTGGTCTGAACCGCATCACTTTCAGACTTACCGACGCTGCCGGCAACACCTCTGAAGTGTCTGACCCGGTCAATGTCACCCGCGACAGTTCTTCAACCTCTACCAACACCATTGTAACCTTCGAAGCTCCGTTTACCATGCCGATTCCGGTAGCCAGCTCTTATCAGCTCGGTGGCGGCAGCTACAAGCTGAAAATGATCTTCAGCAAAGATATGGATGGAAACTCCAACCCGATGATCAACATCACCACCGCCGGTGGTGTGAAGATTACCAGCTCTGCCGGCACCTGGACAGCATCAAACACCTATGTTGGTGACTTCAACGTTCCGACAAATGGTGGCAGTTCTTATGACGGCGCTGCAACTCTCAGTATCACCGGTGCCAAAGACACCTATGGCAACACTCTCGACCCGATCAGCGTTCCCTCAGGCGGTGGCTCGGCATTTTTCATCGATTCAACCCCGGCGGTTGCCACGTTCAATGAAACCACCACCATCTACATATCGAGTTCAACCCCGAATGTTTCGCTTTCAGGTCAGGTAAGCGACAACAGTTCAGGCGTCGGTTATATCGATCTTGTCTGGCAGCCTTTCAACGGCGGTGCGATAGCTTCTCAGTCTGTTCCGATAATGGCCGCAAGTCCTTCGCCCTGGAGTTACAACTGGAACGCTTCATCTCTCAGCGCCGGCCAGTATAAGCTCTGGGTAGTTGCTGCCGACCAGGCAAAACCGAACCCGAATATCGAAAATTATCTCAGCAAAACTTACCGCATTGTAATCGTCGACCGTGACCAGCCCTCTGTTTCACGCGTCAGCATCGGCAATATGGCTGTCGATATCAACGCGATGCCTCAGCCGGTCGTTATTGCCAGCGCGGTTACCAGACTTACTGCCGTAGTTAATGACGGTGGTGATTCAGGCCTGGCATTTGACAACCCCGGCTTTATCTTTACACTCGTTCATGACAACTCCAATGCAAGCATACTCGGCAACAAGTCGAACAACGGTCGTGACACGATTTTCTTCGACTTCCCCGAATTGACTTTGCCCGGCACCTACACGGTAACCGTAACTCCGATCGACGTCGGTGGCAACACCGGTGTTACGGCCACCCGCAGCTTTGCTCTCGAAAAAGATGCTCCAGATGCAGTGACTTTCCAGCCAGGCAACCAGAAAGTTGCCAACAAAACTCAGGCAGCGCTTGCAGCTAACCAGGTCTGGGCAACTATCAACCACCCCAGACCCGATTACACAAACTCCACCATTTCGGTGCGCTACAATGGTGCCATATCAGGCAATACGCTGCCCAATGCCTCAACAACTGCCCTTGTCTGGCAGCTGCACAGTGGCGCACTGGCTACCGACCAGAGTCACGACGGCCGCTACGACATGTCGGTCGTTCCGAAAACCACGCTTGGCAACACCGGCGCGGCCGTGAACGGCTTCTTCACCTACGACAGCAAACCCCCGGTCGTAACCGGCAGCGTGCCGGCGATCGATCTCAGCGACGCGAACAGCAAGGTCTGGTTCGGCCTCAACCAGTCAGAAATCAGTGTCACCGTTTCTGACGCGCCGAAAGACATCGTCACCTACGGACCGAAAATGCCTTTATCAGCAGGTCTCGCCGGGGTTCAGGTGCCCGGTGACCCGAACTGGTATAACAGTGCCGGTTCAGGCGTCGATACAACCAACAGCTCATTCACCTGGACCATGGGTGCTACAGTTTCGCAGCCGGCGACCCCCTCGGGCAGCAAGTTGATGCAGACTGTTCCGCCGGTGCCGGCAGACACGGCCGCTGGTATGGCCAATGTTGAATTTGCTGTCAGGCTTCTTGATCGGGCCAACGATGGCCAGGTAGTTCCGAACCTGCTTACCGCTTCCTACACCCTCAAATATGACTTCATGGCTCCTGAAATCACCTCGGTCAACAAACCTAAAGGTGAAAAATACTGCAAAAACACAGTAACCTTCGAAGGTGTCGTCGCCGACAAGGGCACCTCTGACGAACTGCGTGTCACTGCCGTCGAATGGGCCGAAGGAACCAATGCCTGGGCAGCCATCTCTGCCAACAACCTTCCCGCCAAGAGTGCAAGCGTAACCGCAACTCTCGATATCAGCGGCAAAACTGACGGAACCTATACTATCAAACTGCGCGCCATCGACCTTGGCAGGAACACCTCGGCAGAAAAAACCGCTGACTTCACCGTTGACCGCACACCACCGGCAGCACCGACTGCGGTTCTGCCACTGCCTGACCAGATCAGCAACAAGCGCAGTTTCGCCTTCAAATGGAGCTCCAGCACTGATGCTGACCGCTATCTGCTGCAGGTAGCCGATGATTCATCGTTCAACAACATCTTGAATTCTCAGCTCAATACCGGCTACAGCGATCTCAAGGGCCAGGTGGTCGTCATGACCGAAGGCGCCTTCACCATGCCCAAAGATGGCACCTACTACTGGCGTGTCGCCGCTATCGAAACCTGTTCTGATGGTTACAATATCAGCGCTTTCTCTGCCACCAGAAGATTTACCGTCGATACGGTCAAGCCAATTGTTGTCGAAGTGCAGCCGGCACCGAGCTCTGCCAACAAGATCTCTACCGGCATGGTAACTTTCACCATCAGATTCAACGAGCTTGTTGACCCCACGATCAACCCCACGGTAAAAATTACCACCGCCGGCGGTCAGCTGATGATGATCGAAAAGACTTCATACAAAGAAGACACCTGGATAGGCACAACCGTCATTCCCAAAAACAGCAGCGCTCTGTATGACGGCACCGCCATCATCTCGATCGAAAATGCCACCGACCTGGCCGGCAACATCATGGCTGCCGACAGCACCAACAGTGTTGTCATCAACACCGGCCCGTCGTTTACCACAAAAATCTTCTCGAATCCTGCCAACGAATTTGAGCTGATGATCGTGACCAAAGGCTCTGAAGCCCTGCAGTCACCGCCTTCATGCTCAGTTCAGCAGAGTTCGGCAAGAACCCCGGTAATCATGAACTTCCTTAAAGAACGCTTCTACGCCGGTTCTTACAAAATCGACGTCACCAGCCCGGGCAAAGCCTACATCGACATCTCAGGCACTGACCTCTACGGCATGGTGGGCAACGACTCGTTCCAGTTCACGGTTGCCGACCTCAACGCCTCACAGCGCCTGAATATCGTCTCAGGTTCGGGTCGGGCAACTTTGAAGGGTGCCGAAAATTCAGCCTTCACGCCGACAACAATCTATATGCTCGACCGTGAGCAGCTCGAATCGCCCTTTGTCGCTTCAAGCTTCAGAGCCAACGCTCTGCCAGGTGTCAAAGCTTCGACCAGACCGGCCGAACTTACCAGTCTCGCCGCTCTCGAAGAAATCGGTCCTGCCGGTCTCAGACTGAAAAAGCGCCTGCTCTACACAGCCGATGTCAGCAATGAAAGAATCAATGTGCCCGCCGAAAAAGTGCATATCTACCGCCAGGACAGCAAAGGCAACTGGGTTTTCCAGGGTGGTTCACTCAAAGACGGTATGATTTCTGCTGAACTCACCGGTCTGGGGCGTGTTGCACTGATGGCTGACATGACTGAACCTTCGGTGTCTGACCTGAGCCCCGCCAATCTTGAAAAACTCGAAACACCAATGCCCGAAATCAAGGGTTTGATCGCTGATGGCGGTTCAGGCCTCAAAAAAGACAGCTTCAAACTGTTCATCAATGAACTTGAAGTTCCGGGCGCGGTTCTCGATGAAAATGGAAATTTCAGCTACAAACTGAAGCAACCGCTGCCGAAAGGTAAACATGAGATCAGTTTCGAAGTGGCTGACCAGGCCGGCAACATTCTGAAGAAGTCGTTCCAGGTCGAAGCTACCGGGCCGTTCGCACTCGATGAATTCATGCCATACCCGAACCCGGCAACCGGAAATGCCATGTATTTCAACTACAACTTCGGTCAGAAACCTGATCAGGTGCGGTTGAAAATCTATGACACCGCCGGTCACAAGGTTGCTGAATTCGATACCTTCGACTTCTCGAACGCCTCCAAGGGCAGAGTCAGATGGGATATGCGCAATGACAGCGGCAAATCGGTCGCCAATGGTGCCTATTTCTATCGCCTCGACATCAGCCGCGGCGGCCAGACTCTGAAGAAACGCGGCAAGTTCGCAGTAATGCGCTGATTGCAGCAAAGGAGATCATAAAATGAAAAGAAAGCTTATCACAGCCCTGCTGCTGGTTACGCCTCTGATAATCGGCCTTACCGGCTGCACCGGCGGCGTTAACGGCGAAGGAACCGGAAGCTACTCACAGACGATAGGCACGCCAATCGTCAGAGGCAATGCCTTTAACGATCTCGGCTGGGAAAATATCAGCAAAGGTCAGTATGACAGCGCCATCGCTCAATTCAACAAGGTGCTCGGCGACAACCCCACCGACGACGAAAAGGCTGAGGCCAACAATGGTATTGGCTGGGCTAAAGCCTACCTTGGTCAGCTTAAAGATGGCATGCCCTGGTTCGAAAAAGCCAAAGACCTGTCTCATGACGCAAAGATTGGTCTGGCGGCTGCCTACATTCAGAAAGCCTCGCGCTCTGACATGGAAATGGTAGTCGACCTGATCTACAAACAGCTCGGTAAAGAAAACCCGCATTTTGCCT
>DAOQWI010000011.1:0-36482 GCA_035342015.1 Candidatus Ozemibacteraceae bacterium
TCCATTGACCGTCGGATTTCTGCAATTCTCTTGCAGTCATGTCGAGACAGGCGGTAACGCCACCGATACAGCTGAGGGCCTCTGCTGTCGAAACCCTGCGGGCTCGACGGCATATGACCAGTGCCAGTTCGCCTTCGTAGTCGATGCGGCCGGCATTTTCGGGCAGAATGACACTGCCGCCTTCGCCGATTATCGAACTTGGCGGTTTGCTGAACCACAGCGGTCGGTCAGGGACATCGTTGCCCATTTCCTGAGCATGTTTGCGGTAATTTCTGCCGACACAGAGAATTTTGCTGCCGCTGAAAGGCGGCAGAGCGTCATCGGGAAGCGCTGGATATGAACCTGGCGCTGAGTTGCCATTTTCATTTCTGAGCGTTCTGCAGACATCTTCGTTGAAATACTTTGAATGACAGGGCTGCCACTTTTTTGCCGATATCGAATAATGGTTCCAGCCGTCGGAATTCAGGTAAAACATTTTTACTCCTGTTCAGATAAGGCAAAAGCAGCCGCGTGGCGGCTGCTTTGCCTGGTTAATCAGCTGATCAGATCAGGCGAGGGCCTGCTGTTTGGCGTATGAGAGGCGGCCACCGGCCTTGAGGATTACCATGTCTTCGTCGCTCAGGGTATGAATGATCGGCATTTTATGGCCTCTGGTGACGTTTTCGAGCACCAGTTCGCCGTTGAGGTTGTCGACGTTGATCTTGAGTTCATCTCCGACTTCAATTTTGTCGTAGTCGGCCGGGTTTTTGAAAGTGGCGGGCAGAATGCCGAAGTTAACGAGATTGGCGAGGTGAATGCGGGCGAAGCTTTTGCAGATGACCGCTTCGACACCGAGATACATCGGGCAGAGGGCGGCATGCTCGCGTGAGCTGCCCTGACCGTAGTTATCGCCACCGATGATTACACTGCGCTTCATTTCGACAGCGCGTTTGTAGAACTGTGTATCAACGCCTTCGAATACGTGTTTTGCGTATTCAGGCACGTTTGAGCGCAGCGGCAGATATTTGCCGGCCGGCATGATGTGGTCGGTTGTGATATTGTCGCCGACTTTGATAACCGCTTTGGCAGCAATCTCACGGCCCATTTTTTCTTTTATCGGCAGAGCGGCGATGTTCGGGCCTCTGACGATTTCGACCTTGCTGCCATCTTTGCCCGGAAAGATAAACATGCTGTCATCGATGGTGAATTTTTCGGGCATTTTGACTTCGGGATATTTGCTTTGCCATTTGCGCGGGTCGGTGAATCTGCCTTCGACCGCAGCGACGGCTGCCACTTCGGGGCTGACCAGATAAACCTGTGCAGAATCAGTGCCTGAGCGTTTTTCGAAGTTGCGATTCGAGGTTCTCAGAGCGACCGCGTCTGATTTCGGGGCGAAACCCATGCCGATGCAGGGGCCGCAGGCATTTTCGAGAAGACGGGCGCCGGCAGCGACCAGGTCAGAGAGCTTCCCTTCGTCGGCGAGCATGCGCAGAACCTGACGCGAGCCCGGAGCGATGCCAAGTGACAGGCGCGGGTGCACGGTTTTGCCTTTGAGAATCATGGCGGCACGGGTCAGGTCGGTATAGCTCGAGTTTGTGCAGCTGCCGATCATAACCTGGTCGACCATCAGGTGTTCGAGTTCAGAAACCGGTTTGACAATATCTGGCATATGCGGGCAGGCTGCGAGAGGCTCGATTTTGCTCAAATCGATGTCGATAACGCGGTCATAGGTGGCGTCTGGGTCGGCTTTGAGTTCGATCCAGTCTGCTTCGCGGCCCTGGGCCTTGAGAAATCTCTTCGTTTCGCCATCGCTGGGGAAAACCGAAGTGGTGGCACCGAGTTCGGCGCCCATGTTGGTTATGGTAGCGCGTTCAGGCACTGTAAGTGTGTCAATGCCGGGGCCGGCGTATTCATAAACGTAGCCCACCCCGCCCTTGACCGTTTCGCGGCGCAGAATTTCGAGAATGACGTCTTTGGCAGCAACCCAGGGCTGCAGTTTGCCGGTAAGATTGACTTTAACTACCATTGGCATTTTGAGATTGAAGGGCTGGCCGGCCATGGCCATTGCCACATCGAGGCCGCCGGCACCGATGGCCAGCATGCCGATACCGCCGCAGGTCGGGGTGTGGCTGTCTGAGCCAATCAGGGTTTTGCCTGGCTTACCGAAACGTTCGAGGTGAACCTGGTGGCAGATGCCGTTGCCGGGGCGAGAAAAAACGATGCCGAACTTGTCGGCAATGGTCTGAAGAAAAATGTGATCGTCCGGATTCTTGTAATCCATCTGAGAGGTGTTATGGTCAACATAGCTCACTGAAAGTTCGGTTCTGACGCGAGGCACGCCAAGAGCTTCGAACTGCAGGTAAGCCATGGTGCCGGTGGCATCCTGAGTCAGGGTTTGATCCATTTTGATGTTGATCGGGCTTTTGGCGGTCATTTCGCCACTGACAAGATGCTGTTTGATGATTTTCTGGGTAATATTCAGGGCCATTCTCTTCTCCTTGAACTCGCACATGCAGATGTATTTTGTTCCCCGGGGCACGGGGGTATTAACTGATGACAGCCTGAAACCTGGCGTAAAAAGCGAGGTCTATTTCAGTTCAGGCGTTTCACTGGCAACGGGCACAACCACATCTTTTCTGAATTGCAGGTCTTTGAGCGGAACATCAACGATCAGATCTTCGTTACCGTCGAGTTCTGCCGGCTCAAGCGGGTCGCGGCCGCGCGAAAGAACCTTGACCAGTTCTATGGTGTTGTGATCCGGGCAATTGCCGGGTTCATCCTGTTCATAACCACATTCAGGGCAGCGGAAGATGTCTGGCAGATAGGTCATCGACTTTTCTGCATCTTTGAGGAACATGCTGTCCTCGTTTTCCTGTTCCTGGACTTTTTTCTTGTCGGTCGTGGTCTTTTTTTTGCGGGAACCGCTCTTGCCACTTTCGCTGGCTTTGGGTGCCGCCTGTAGTCGGGTCGGGCCGCTCAATGGCAGGCCGTCAAAATAAGAAAACCCTGCGCCCATAAGGGCGAGCAGGGTTATAATTCTAAGTTTTCTGTCTTTAAGAGAAAACAAGTTGTTGTCTCTCAGTCGTTTTCTTTGATGATCTGCATAACTTCTGCCGCATCTTTGGCAGAAAGCAGGGAGTTTTTGAAATCATCGCTGCGCAGCAGACGGGAAATCTTGGCCAGAAGCTTCAGATAAGGGCCACCGGAAGAAATCGGCGCAAGCAGCATGAACACCAGATTTACCGGGGCGTTATCGATGGCCTTAAAATCAATACCGGCTTCAGATCTGAAAAAAGCGACGGTAAGATCTTTAATGGCGCTTGAACGAGCGTGCGGCATGGCAATGCCACCGCCAACGCCGGTCGTACCGAGTTTTTCTCTTTCAAAGAGAGCGTCTTTGAGGGCAGCGGGTTCTTTTATTGAACCGGTTTTCTGCAGTGATGAAATGAATTTTTCAATGGCCTGATCTTTGTTTTCTGCTTCGAAATTCAGGAAAACCTGGTTTTCCTTGAGCACATCTACCAATTGCATGACATTGCCCTCCGATGGGTGAGGTTATATAGCTAGATTATACGAACAGCATTTTCTGAATGCAATCTCTATTTTCGTAAATTATCAAATTTATTGAGCATTAACAAGCAGCAGGTTAACTGTTTGCCCGCGAATAATTCTCAGAACTGCGCGGCCCTCTTTCGCCATCTGGCTCATGGCTGTTTCAAAGGCCTTTTCGTCGAGAGTCAGGGTTCGATTGGCCTGATGAATTACATCGCCAGGGCGCAGGCCGGCACGTTCTGCCGCCGAACCAGGGGCAACCGAAGTAATAACGCAGCCCTCATCAACATAAAGGTCATATTTTCTTACCAGCTCGCCGGTGATTTTGCTGACAGTTACCCCGAGAGGGTTTTTGGCAGCGGGATTTTCGTTGAACTCAACCTCGGCAATGCCTTCTTTGCCCTTGCGAAAGATTTTGATACTGGCTTTGTCGCCGACGCGATGGTCATCAATTCCTTCCTGGAAATCACCGGGGTTGCGGATTTTTTTGCCATCTATCTCAAGAATCACATCGCCTGGTACCAGTTGAGCCTTTTCAGCCGATGAATTTCTGGCAACATCGGTGATCAGTACCCCCTCTTCGGGAATTTCGAAGTATTTGGCGAGATCGGGGGTGATGCGCTGAACCGTTACTCCCAGAAAAGCCTTTTTAACTTTTCCGTATGCCATCAGATCGCCAACGATTCGCTTGGCGCGATTAACCGGTATGGCAAAGCCAATGCCCTGGCCATAGGGAATAATCGCGGTATTGATGCCAATCAGCTCACCACGCGAATTGATGAGCGCGCCGCCTGAATTGCCGGGATTGATCGATGCGTCGGTCTGAATCAGATCTTTGTATGATCGGGTGCGGTCAACCGAAAGATCACGGTTAATGGCCGAGATGACGCCGGTGGTGACGGTCATGCCGAGGCCAAAAGGGTTACCGATAGCGATAACCCATTCGCCGACCCGCATTGTTGAAGAATCACCAATGGGTATATGAGGCAGTGAGGTATCTGTTTCAATTTTGAGGACTGCGAGGTCAGTGAGCGTATCTTTACCGATGATGGTTGCCTTGAAGCTTTTGCCACTGTTGAGTTTTACCTGAATTTCGTCGGCGTCGGCGATGACATGCTCGTTGGTGAGAAGATGCCCTTCTGGGCTTATTAGAACGCCTGAGCCATTACCGCGTTTCGGAATTACGTTGTTGTGCCCCATAAAGTCGTCATCGAAAAGATGCCCGAAAAATTGATCAAGAAAGGGGTCACCCGAACCGCCTCTGCGTCTTGCTCTTACATATTGCACTGATTCGATGGCTACTACCGCCGGGCTGACTTTTTCGGCAATGTCTGCAATGAGTGACGTGCCAAAAAGCTCTGATGGCGCAGCATTTGAGGCTGCTGAAATCATAGAGAAAATGACAGCGAAAAACAACGATACCGCACAAAAAGCATTTCTACGGTTCATGGTTCCCTCCAGAGATTGCTGTTGTCATTTACCAGCTCAATTGAAGGCGGCAGAATTTTTTCAGAGCCTGACTCCTGAGGGTGAGCGCGGTTGAATTCTTCAAGGCGAGCGAGAAACTCTTTTACTTCAGCACCGGAAACATGCTCAAGTGAATCTGGATCAGCCGGCGGCAGTTCGGCAACCCGAACTGCCTGGTTTTTTGACCTGGCCGCGTAGGCTTGAACGGCTGCGCTGCCCTTTTCCGGTTCGTGGTTGATCTGAACGAGAAAAACGAACATCAGCAGACATGCGGCTGGCACCGCAAGTTCAAGCGGCTGTAAAAAACGGTCTAACAGCCATGCCAGCAGGCCCTCGTCAGATGATTCGGAGACGTTATGATCGCCGTCTATGGCCTGCATAATGTTTTCATGCAGGCCGGCCGGGTAAGCCGGAGGAGGTGTTTCGGCAAGTTTTTCGAGCATTTCGGTATGAAATTTTATATCTGACGAACAGTCAGGGCATCTGCTGGCATGCATCAGTACATCCTGCCAGCGGGCTGAGTCTTCTGCAAGGTTCTGATCAAAAGCGTCAAGATAACGATTGCATTTTTTCATTCTAGTCTCCCGTACACATAAGCCTGAAGTGATTCCTGCAGCATCCGTCGGCCACGGTTTATGCGTGACTTAACCGTTCCGACGGGGATCTCAAGAACTTCTGAGATCTTTTCGAGAGGAAGCCCTTCAATATCTTTAAGTATTACCGGCATCCGGTAGGTTTCGGGCAGCCTGGCCACCTTTTCAGAAACGATCTGCTGATTGAGCTGGCGAATCTCATTGTCGACCACTTCATCTTCAGGTGATGAAGCGGTGAATGATTCCCACCAGTGCATCATTGTCTGCAGCAGGCCTTCCTTTTCGCGTTTGCGCTTTTCTGCAAGGCTTATACAGGTATTCGCGGCGATGCGGTATATCCAGGTTTTCAGTGAAGACCGCCCTTCAAACCTGCCTATTGCCCTGAAGATTTTGATAAATACCTCCTGAGCGGCGTCCATGGCCTCATTTTCGTCAGCAAAGAAACGGTAGCAGATACGATAGACAGTTTTCTCATAGGTAGACACCAGTTTTGCCGCAGCTTTCTGATCACCGCGTCTGATGTCTGCAAGCAACTGTTCATCGCCCGCTGTTTCAATAATTTTAGACTGGGGTGTTCCGTTCTGGGTTCCAGAATTTTTCATGATCTACCAATGAAAAAATGGCATTTTTTTATACACCCGGCTGGTTTTTTCGGGGTGTATGCCTACCTGAAAAGTCTGTTCGTGAGACTTTTGACGGCCATGCAGGGCTCCGGGAGAATATAATCTGACGGTGATAAAATAATAGCCGGCCGGCATTTCGATCTCGGGAAAATAGAAAATCCGGCGGTTTCTCTCGCTGACGACTTCGTCAAAATCATGGTTGAGAGATGCGAGGCGCCTGTCACCAAGCCAGAGTTCAACCCGGTCAGCAAGTTGTGAGATGCGTTTCGGATTTTCGCCGCCAAAAGATTCAATAGTGATCGAAAGGCGCCCGGTACCGGTCACCGGATCTGGAATGACAACCGGGTCTGCCTGAGGTGGCTCAGTTTCACGTAAAAATGCGGGCGCGAGCTCGCTTGGGGTTGCTATCTGGCCTGAAGCTGAGAAAGGCATCAGACACAGGCATAACAGAAGAAAAATTACGGGGTGGCGCGCTAACATTTTTCAGGCAGCTGTGCTGGCGGTTACGTTGAGCTTTGATGCATCGGCCGGACCCTTGATAAAAAGGTCTTTGTATTCGAGCAGGTTGACTTCCACCCTTTCCTTGATACGCCGGCCCGAAGAATCAGCCACAATTTTTATTACCGGCCTGATAACCGAAGTCGGATTGTTTTTGAGAACGAGGGCAATCGAGCCGTCGTTCAGGATGACAAGGCTTCCGGCCGGGTAGAGCGAAAATTTGCGGATGAAAGCGCCTAATACCGCCGGGTCAAAGTGGTTGTCCATGCCGGCGGTGAGAATCTTCATTGCTTCATAAGGTGTCATGGCGATGCGATAGGGACGATCGGTGGTCAGGGCATCATAAACGTCGGCAACCGCGCAGATACGGGCAAAAAGAGAAATTTCGGTGCCCTTGAGTTTTCGCGGATATCCCCCACCCTGGAATTTTTCGTGGTGCTGCAGAGCAACCATTCTAGCCCTCTCGCTGACACCTTTTGATTTCGCGAGAATTTCATAGCCGTAATTTGGGTGCGAACGCATTTCAGCGAATTCCTGGTCGGTCAGTTTGCCGTCTTTGTTAAGAATACTCAGCGGAATCTTGAGCTTGCCGACATCGTGCAGCATGCCACCGGTGCCAAGATCTTCAAGATCTGCTTTCTGCAGGCCGAGTGCCTGACCGATCATCAGAGAAATGGTCGCAACGTTGATATTGTGCGTAAAAGTATAGTCATCGAATGATTTGATATCCATCAGGTTCATGATGGCGTCTGGCTGTTGAAGGACCTCTTCTACAAGAGTATGTGAGACTTCCTGGGTTTGTTTGACATCTATGCCGTGACCGGCGCGAACCTGATGAATAACATCAGAAACCGCCTTGAATGCAACAACCTGTGTTTTTTTGCTGATGATGACCTTTTCACCGGTGGTGATGGTCTTCATTTCGGGGAACTTTTCGAAAAGCAGATCGAAGTTTCTTGCAACCCCTGCAACGCTCTCTGCATCTGAAATATCGGTAATCTGAAAGTCGTTGACGATGTATTCTTTACCGTCGGTGGTTCGCAGGTAGAGATCTTTTCTGATCATCAGCGCTTCTACATCATATTCACAGACCAGCCCCTTGAAAATGAAGCGCGATGGCAACTGTTTGTTACCGATCCGGTCACCTGGCAGCCAGACGAACTCCTTGCAGGAGCCGATATAGCTGTAGCCGGTGAAAATGGTGATATCTGTAAGTTTTTTGGTTTCGGCCATAAATAAAGAACCACCTTTGCAGGTGGTTCATTATAACACGTTAAAAGATTAAAACAACAGACTCATTTTTTTAACATCTGAACAAGTTCGGGTCTGATTGAGCCAGAATTGTGAGCATCTTCGAAAAGCACGCGGTTGCGGGCAAATGACATGGCCAATGAAGCCTGTGAAACGCTTTTTACTGCTTCAAGAGCATTGCTGTTACCGTTTTTCATATCTTCAATGACGAGAGATGCGGCACGCTGACTGACCTTTTCGAGCTGTTTGAGAGCTTCATTGCGCATGCCGATGTTGTTTTCGCTGCCGAAAAGGTCGACGATATCGGCAATGGCTTTGAGACTGCCGGGCAGATCGAGAGCGTTAACGATTTCTTCGCGACCATCCGGGTTAACCAGGCCATAGGTGCCGGCCTTGTCGATCAGGTAGAGACAAGCGGGAACATTGAGGCCGGTGAAGGTGGAAATCTGGCTGGCATTGGGAATGAAAGTCGTGCAGAGTTCGAAGGTGAACGACAGCATCTTCAGCTCGCCGTAGAAATAATCGTCGCTGTCGCCCATGGCCGGGTAGAGTTCGGCACTGTTTTTGGGATCGTAGCCATTGAATTTGGCCATTTCGCTGGCCATTTTCACGAAGATCTTTGAATCGGGGTTCGGGATGTTGTAGCCATAACCGAACGGATAAAGAATCAGTTCTGAATAGGTGTGGAAAGAAATACTGGCCTGAAATTTTTCGCGGATGCAGAAATCACGCATGGTGCATGATTCTGGTTCGCTGAACGGACCGGTGCCGTGATAGGTGTCTGAGCTGCCGGAGTTACTGGCGCCAACATTGCCCCACTGGTAGCCATAGTTGCGGTTCAGGTCAACGCCGTAGGAGCCATTGCCATTGTTACGGCGGTTTTTGCGCCACATGCGGCTCTTTTCCATGCTGTAGGTGACGCCATCGGGGTTAACCATCGGTACGATCCAGATTTCGCGGTTATCGACGAGACGTTTAATTTCTTCGTTGCCTTCGTATTCTTCGAGCAGCTGTTTAGCGGTAGCCATCGGCACTTCGACTGAGGGCCACTCTCTTGCGTGATGAGCGCCCATGAGCAGGGCTGCCGGTTCTGGTTCGTTGATTTCAGGGTTGTCGCTGATCTTGAGCGCCCAGATATCGCGGCCTTCATGGCTTTTGCCAATCGATTCAAGGCGGCAGATACCGGCAAATTTTTCTTTCCACTCGTTGAGCCTTTTAACCATGGTGTCATAGGTATAATAGGCATTGTTTTTGGTCTGGGTCTTCTTTACGTTTTTAACGTATTCGTCAAGATCTCTGACTAAGACTTTAACGGTATGACCTTTTTTAACAAAGGCACTGATCTGGGGGCCTTCGAGAACCATTTCGGCGTAACCACGGCCAACGCTGGGAATATCATATCCTTCAGCGGCCAACTGGCTTATCTGGGAAGGTTTTAAATTGGAAACCCGCACCAGACTCTTTGTGTTTGCCATGGCTGCTGAAGCAAAAAACAGGGAAATACCGCAGACAATAGAAAAAACCTTACGCCTCATACTGTGATTCTCCTTGTGAAGGCGACGACGAAAGATGAAAAAATACTGAATACTATAGGGGAAATTTTACTCCCGGGTTGTACATGTGTCAAGGAAACGGCAATAAAAAAAAGCTGTGCACAGAAAAAGTGCACAGCTTTTTTATACAGTCAGGGTACGTTAGTTTTAATCAGTTTTTCCGGTGCGACCTTGGGGCCCTTGAGAATATTTGAGAACGAGGTATCGTTGGGATCGACCTCTTCGCCACCCCTTGAAACAGCGTCAGGAGAAGTGGGCTTTTTATCATCTTTGGTGGCTGGGGTTTTTCCACCGCCACCACCACCGGCTCTGGTAATGAGAGCTTTCTTTTTGTCTGGATCATTTTCGTTGGCGATGGCCTTCATGTCATCCTTATCGGGAATGACAATCACTGTACCGTTGAGAATGGTTCGCGGGTTATCGATGTTATTCACTTCAAGAAGAATCGGGTAGAGTGTTGGGTCCCCGTAGTGTCTGGCGGCGAGTTCCCAGAGGGTGTCACCTGTACGGATGGTGTGAGTGGTGGCTGCCGCCACCGCAGAGGCCATCAGGCCGACCAAGGCAATTGTCAGAATTGCTGAACGTTTTTTCATGTGGTTCCTCCTGCGCCCTGGCGGGCTTTGTTCCAGAATTTTTCTTCGTCACTGAGAGATTCAGTAAAAAACCGCGGGTACATCACGGCCCGCAGTTCAATTTTATTGCCTTTGTCGTTCTGACTGCGGTTTTCCTGTTCAAGGTCGCTGTCGACGACAATTTTAACGGTAATCAGCCGACTTTTATCTTCACCGGCCTCTTCGACTTTAAAATCGCTGACGCTGGTCATGCTTATCACTCTGGTTTTACCACCGGCAACACTTCTTTCAACTGAATTGTCTTTGAAAGTATAGGTGACCATACGCCTTTCGCCTTCATCAGTAATGCAGAATGCCAGACTCTGCCCTTCTATCTTCGGCTTTTCTTCGTCTTTCTGCGGAATAAGCGCGAGTCTGACATCGGCTTTGAGGCGCTCAAGTATCAGGCTGGCGGCTCTGAGGTTGGTAAGTTTCGTCTGGCTTTTGAAAAACTGTGAGAAAGTGCCGGTCATGAGTTTGTAGGCAACAGTCGATACCATCGAGATGACGGCGAGCATGACCATTATTTCTATCAGGGTAAATGCTTTTCTTTTCATGCTACTCGACCACCATCGAAAAAAGAGTTACATCATCATTGCCGCCGCCGGTGGTTCGCGGAAAGGTAACTGTGACGGCAATCAGGTAATTCGGAACCGAGCGGCGCTGGTGAATCAGATCGCTGAGCCAGCCAACAACACCGAGAGGGCCGCGGGTATCGCGGCCCTTGAATCTGGTAAGTTCAAGTTTGCGTGCAAATGGCTTTTCGGTTGGCGGTGGCGCAGTAAGGCCGATTTTTTCAAAAAAGGCTTTTACTTCTGAGTCGTTGTTGAGCTTTATTTTATCCGATTTACCGCCTGCCTGTTCGATCTGGTAGAAGCGCAGATCGCGAACGAAATTAACCAGATCGGAAGCATAATTGGTGCCGGTAACTTCGTAAACATTGTTGACAGTGCCCTGACTGCCGAAGCGGAAAAGATTGTAAATCGGCAGAAATGCAAAGCTGAGGAAAATCAGCGCAATCATTACCTCTACGAGTGAAAATGCCTTTTTCTGCATGCTTACCTGCCGTCGCCCAGAGGTTCTTCGGTGAAGGGATTGGTTATGTGGTCAACAGTATCTACCGGTTCTACGGCATCGGCAGCGGTTGTCGAAGTGGCAGCAGCAGTTTCAGATGCTGAAGCTGGCATTTCGGCTGCAGTGGTGTCGATAACAACGGCTGTTGATGCAACCGGTTCTGAGACGGTGGCAGAGGCTGCAGCAATCGTGCGAACAGGTTCAATGGCAGCGGGTTCATTGCCGGCCGAAAACGTCTGGCTGGCAGGAACGGCTTTTGGTAGGCTGCGAAAATTCACCATTCCGGCTGTAAGCTCGACCTTTTCGCCGTTAACAAGAATCTGCAGGCCATCGCCATTAACCAGATCGAGTTCAATATCAGCCTCTTCAAATGACGGAACAGCATTTTCGAGTTTTACAGTTGCAATGCCCTGCATGCGGAATTCGGCCGGGGACTTGCGGTCAGTCACGAAGAGAAAGTCGCCATTGAGCCGGTGAGCACAGCAGGCGCTGAGAGGAAATACCCGGTCAGTTGTAGCATTCATGCCATCAACGGTTGCCTCAGTGTTGAGGGCCTGGAAGCTTACACTGTCTGCGGTTCCGTGATATTTGCGTTCGGCCGGGATCATCATAACGGCAATAAGCAGAATCAGGCCAATGGCAAGGGCCGGCAGCATCATTCTCTGCCAGAACGTCTTCTTTGCAGGTGCAATCTCGACAACGGGATTGCTGCGAATCTGACTCATTATGCGCTCGTTAACCCGATGGCGGGTAAATACGGAATTCACGCCTTCGCGCAGCAGGTTGTCGTCTTCAGACATGTCGCTGACTTCACGGGCGCATGTCTGACAGGCTTTAAGATGGGCAGTGATTTCGGCGACCTCGGACTTATCGAGTTCACCGTCTGCAAACGCCATCAGTATTTCTTTTTCAGGACATTTCTTCATAGGTTTCTCTCTTCTCCCGGAGGACGCCGCGAGCTTTAAAAATTCTGTTTTTTACCGTCTGCAACGGTAGATTCAGAATTTCGGCGATCTCCTGGTATGGGAGCTCGTTTACAACCCTTAACAGAAACGGAGTGCGCAGGTCTTCTGACAACTCCTGGATCATGTTCACGATCTGTCGAAATCTTTCACGCCTGATGATAATTTCGGGTGGATGGGCGTTTGTCTCCTTTAAGCTGTCAGAAAGCAGAACATCGGTAACCAGATCAGTCGAAGCAATGTTTCGGCCAGCTTTTCTTCGCGAATCGATGAGCAGATTGCGGGAAATCGTTACCAGCCAGCCGGCAAATTTTCTTTCGCAGTCATAAGAGGCAAGATGCCGGAAAGCCTTAACGAAGGTATCCTGAACAATGTCTTCGACCTCCTGAATATCGTTCAATCGTGACAACAGATAGCTGAAAACCAGTTTTTCGTAACGTTCGACCAGCTCTGAGAAATATTCGATTTCGCCGGCCAATACCTTCTTTACCAGCTCGATATCGCTCACTTCATGCTTGTTCATTCAATTAATACCGACATCTTTGCAAAAAGTTTTTATTCTTCTGTAATTATTTCAAGATCACGCGGGCCCATTGCCAGGCCGTAAAAGTCAGGTGTGGACATATCTCTGCCGCCCGAGATCTCTGCCGGGTCAAAGCCCCATTCGATTACACAGCCATTTTTAACCAGGTCTTCAATGTTGTCGCTGGCAATGCCGCCGACGATGTGCATGGGTTTGCCGATATTAACACGGCCATTCCCATTGTTGACGCTGACAAAGAAGCCATGCACCTGTGGCAGGGGCCCCGAACCGGATTTGCCTGCTGAAATTGTGATACCCTTGTCGGCAACTATGGTGAGGTATCCGAATGCATCAGGATTGTCAGGAGTAGTTGTGGCGTAGGGGTTGATGATCGGAGCCTGAATGTCAACCTTGCCTGAGCAGAGAATTATGCCACCCTTTGCCACTTCTACCGGCTCATCAATGACCAGATCGCCATCAAAACTGATGATCTGGTTAAGATACAGCAGTTTTTTGCCTTTTTCTTCGATAATGAAGTGGTTATTGAAAAAGTCGGATTTACTCAGATAGGTTGGCTTACCCTCTTCTCCTGGAAGGGCATAGCTGACACGATCTTTGAGGTAACCGTCGCCCGGTTCAAGTTGCCTGATATTACCGTTGTAGTAGATTTCCTTGTCGTTCTTGAATTCGTAATCAGGCTTGCATAAGGCTTCGGGCCCGGCATCAACGTAACCATTTTTGGGCACGACATCTGCCCATGGCCGATCGGGGCCACCCGGGTCACAGATATTATGCAGACCGGTAATGTATGGTTCCCAGTCGCGGATTTCGGGGTCAAGACCACAGAGAGGTGGAGTCAGGTCGGGCAGACCGATCTGATATTCGGTTGCTTTTACCTTGGCGTTAAAAGCGCTGATAAAGGTCTGAATGAAGCTTTCATCGGCGGTCTGGCCGGGCAGATCCTTGTACCATTCATATATTTCTTCCCCGACAAAACTTTCGACGGCGGCGTTATTGGTAAAGGCGCGCATCGGGTATACCCTCGCGGATTCGCTGAAGTAGAAAGCAAAGGTGCGTGCAAAGCGACGCTTGATTTTTCCGAAGACGAGGGTTGGTGTGCACAGGGCCGGGGTGCCGAACAGGTGCATCGAGTTGCCGCGGTTGATGTCTTCGTTGTTCATGCGGGCTTTATACATATTGATTGCGGTTTTGAAAAGATAATTGTCTCTGAAAGGGATTTCCCAGAGACCGCGGTAGTAGCCGTAATCTACGAAGGCGAGCATGACTCGACTTGCGTCGGCGGTAATTTCGTTGCCTGGTATCTGGGTATTAAGCCATTTAGACCAGTCTTTGAGTATCAGCCAGCCGGCAGAATTCGGGTTGAAATAAAAATGAAAATATTCGCCAAAAGCGTTTTCGAGCATGTCATCATGGCTGCCTGTGAGAACATTCAGAATCAGATTGCCCTCTTCACCCTTGGAATCTTTCTGCTGGCCGCGCCCGCCCAGATATATCCAGCCGTTTTTGATAAAAGACGGAGTGCCACTTTTAACGATATTGTCGGCGCGGTTGAAGCGGAAATCGAGGCCTTCAATACCTTCCTTCTTTTTGCGGATCAGCCGGTTGAGACAGACCATCGGCCGGTTGGAATTGCTGAGCTTGCCATCATCCTTAACGAAGGTCTGGTTTGCCAGGTCTTTGTCGATGGTGGCGCCGCGATGCGAGAACAGTGTGAAGCGATAGAATGGCGGTGCCAGCAGCCTGGTGAGCAGAAATTCTTTGCGTACACGGCATACTTTGGAAACCCCGAGATGGGAAACGGTAATGGTGAACTCAATGTGCCCCTTGCGTTCGTAGGGACTGTTGCTCATACCTGCAATCGGGGCTTTGAAGGGGAATTTTTTGCCCAGATCGGCGATGTAGCTGATGCTGAAGTCGATTTCTCCACGGTCGCCCCATTCGCTTTTGAAGCGGGTCATAATTTCTTTAAGAACATCGAGGCTTTTTATGACTTTGGTGTAATCGACGCTTGCCTGCGGCCCGGTTTTGTCAGAAAACGCCGCCTGCACGATTTTAAGACCATATTCCGGGTCGCGCGTTTCAAAATCTTTCTGCAGCTTGCGAACCGCAAGTCGGCCCACGGCCGAGGCGATCTGGTAGAGGCGCTCATTGACAGAAACGCGGTTGGTAACGGCGCTTTCATGGCGAACCCGGTTGACAAGCGAGAGAAAAATGATCATCGAGAACACTAATACGCCACCGACGATAATCACCAGCATGCCGCGTCTTGAGTTTAAAGAACATTTACTCATCTGCGGCCAACCTTGTTCAGAAGTTCAGCAGCACGCTGATCGGCGGGATTCAGATCAAGAATGCTGTTAAGAAAACTGCGGGCTTTATCATGTTCTCCATTATTCATGGCACAGCTGGCAGCCTGCAGAAGAACCTGGCGGTTGAAAGGAAAAAATTCAAGCGCCTTTTCGAACCAGGCAGAGGCTTTGTTGAATTGCCGGGTCCGCGCCAGAATCGTGCCGCAAACCACCATGGCAGTTGCGCTGTCGCGACTGGCCGGAAAAGTTTCAATCAGGGCGGTCAGACAGGAAAGCGCTTCTTCAGGGCGTTTGAGGGCGATCAGGCACTGCCCCTTTTCGAGCATGGCATTGGTGTCGCCGGGATCGATGGCGATGGCCCGGTCATAAAGTTCGAGCGCTTTGACAAAATCGCCTTTAAGTCTGTAGGCATCGGCCATGTCGTTTTGCGCGTTATTATCTGAGGCGTTCAGACGCAGAGCTTCGGCATACAGCTCTATTGCCCGATCTAAATTACCCGCATCAAAATAAGCGTCGGCAAGCCAGTTGGCCAGCAGACTGCAGTCAGGGTTTTTCAGCCATGATTTTTCGAGGTGCGCCAGCGATTTTTCGTGATTGCCCTGGCGGGCGTATGACATGCCAAGACCGGCATGGGCTTCGGCGTTGTCTGGCGAATGAACCAGAGCGTTGAGATAATGCCCAATAGCGGTATCAATATCACCTTTTTCATAAAAGGCAATACCGAGGGCGACCTCCGCACTGATTTTATTCTGGCCTTTCTTCAGGCACTGGGAGGCTCTCTTGATGATTTGATCGCTTGTTAATCCCATGGGTGGTATTATAGCAGTAAAATTTTGAGCTGACAGCAGATATTTTACTCCATTCAGGCAAAAAAGTTTTGATATTTATCTTTTTCTTTGTGCCACGTTGTGTGGACATGGATGGCAGAGTAATGCTAGTATCTGCTCAAATCCCGCCTGGAGACGCAAAATGAAAATAATTAAATCATTCACAGCAATTTTTGCCTGTTTACTGGTTGCAGTTCTGCTCGTCAGTGGATGTGGCGGTGGTGGTGGCGGCAATACAGACGTGGTCAATATCAGACCCAGCATGTGCCCCGGCGTTGTTTCCGAATCTGCAAGTGAAAAAAAAGTGATTTTTATTTCGGTTAACCAACCCGGCATTTACGGTTACCTCAAAGACGGTAATGGTACGACAGTTCTCAATTCAGAGCTCAGAAACAACAGTCTTGCTAATACCAGCGAAAGAATGGTTGAAGTTAGCTTATCCGGGAATTACACATTCGTTTACCGAGTTAATTCTGAGGAATTTGAAACTACGGCAATGATCGACTGGACCATTCTGCCTAAACTTCGTAGCACTCCTGTGCCAGAATGGCGTTCCGATAACAGAACTCTCACAGTCACTCATTCTGGCCTTGACAACAGTGCTTATGCAAACTTTTATCTGCAACTGTATCACGCTGCCATGTCGAATTCGATGTATTACCAGACTTCTGCTTCACAGGGGAACGCCCCCCTGACAGCGAGAGTGACTTCTTCCGGTGACTATGTGACTGTATATGTCGCTGACATCATAGAAGGCGACCAGCTCAAAGGTACCCTGCGCTACAACTTCGGCAGCATCCCGATGTATTGAATTATTGCACAAACAAAGTTAAACCGGTTCGACGGCCCGGTTACTGAAGCGATGGTTCTTTATCGGGGTCGGTCCAGTACCAGGCGTATCTGAGATCATCGGTGAACGGGTACGGCTGCGAAAGTCTGCCCTGCCCCGCTGCGATTTCCTGACCGGCTCTCAGGGTAATTTTCTCAAGGTTTCTGCCCTGCCAGACATTCATGCTGCCTTTTATAACGCAAATACGCGTCAAAACCGGCGTGCACTTTATCACGGCAAGAGTTTCGGTAAAGTCGGTCATGACATGCGGAGTCGCCAGTTGAGAAATGGGACCTGAATGTTTGATTCCGATCATGCCTTTTCTCAGTTCGTAGGAATTGCTGGCGGGAAAAGCCATGGTCGAGTCTTCGCGCATTCTGAGCTCGGTGTGTTCGGCCACGGAAATAACCGCAATGCCATCAGCAAAGGTCAGAACCGATGCACCGTTGACTATTCCTGTTTTTCCCATGGTCAGGGCATAAAGGCTCTCTGAACCGGATTTTAAAAAGACTCTGCCACGCAGAAAAGAGAAATTCAGGACAGGCCTGTCAGCTGCTGACTGGGCAGCAAACACGCTGCTGCATGCGAGAAGCAGCAGTGCAATAAAAAACCTTAGCCGGGATTGCTGTTTCATCTGGCCGGGCTGAAGATGTGAATCATCTTGTTTTGAGCGTCAGTAATCGCAACTTTGCCGTCTTTGCGCACAGCAACAGAAGTCGGCACCCATGGTTTCGGGCCCGGGGGCGGCAGAATACTGGTCAGAATTTTGCCGTTGCGGGAGAAGCGATGCACCATGAATTTAACCGGATCACAGACCCAGATGCCACCCCATGGGTCGACATCGAACCCGGTGCTTTCGCTGCAACCGGACTGGAAGGTCGCATCGAAGCTGCCCATCGGGCTGAATTTTTTCACCAGGCCATTGCTTTCGAGAAAGAAAAGTGAATCGGCGTCGGCACGTATGCTGACCGGGGAAACAATCGGGGCAGCAGCGGTCGAAGCAAAACTGCCGAGAAAGGCTCCCTGATCATTAAAGCATAGAATTCTTGCCTGAGCCCGATCAGAAACCCAGATTTCATTTTTTCTGAAACAGATGCCGGATGGCAGATCAATTTTTGCAGCGGTGGCCGGATCACCAGAAATGGCACCGGCAAACGAGCCATCCTCATTAAGGATGTGAATTCCCCGCTTTGTCGTATCAGCGACATAGATTTTCTGGTCTTTGACGGCAATAGCTACAGGCAGGCCAAATTGCCCGTCAGCGCTACCTTTCGCCCCAAAAGATTTAACCAGACTGCCATTAAGATTAAAGCGGGAAACTTTAAAAAGCTGACTGTCAAGAACCCATATTCCACCAGTTTCGCCCCAGGCAATGCTCTGCGGCCAGGCATTCAATTTTTCAGCTTCTTCGGAAACAACCGAAAAACTTTTTTCGAGACTGAAGGTGGATGATGCATCAAGGTCTTCGCGAGTGATAATTTCTTCGATTTCGGGCTCGACTGCGCTGGCAGCCGTTTCGTGGTCGACGGCCGGAGCATCACTGAAGTCATTGCCACTACTTGCTGAGGCGGGCTTTTCTTCAACCTCTTCGGTGCTGTCATCTGCAGTTTCCGGTTGGAAAACACCCTTGCGTATGGTCACAGGGTCAGTTCCGCCATCGATCATTGCCTTGACTTCGAGCGCCATTGGCTTGCCTTCAAAGACAGAGATCGGCAGGGCAATTTCGAATTCAAAAGGCTGGGCACGATACTGAATATTCCCGGTCTGACCCACCGGCGGCAGAGCCTCGTTGATGTCGAGCTGTGAAATGATGGTATTTTCACGGAAAACTACCAGTGAGCAGCCATTGAGATTTTGCACCTGACCGGCCGGAGTCGGCATCAGGTCAATAGATTGATTCCAGAAAACCTTTGCTTTGACTTCGGTTGGAGTCTGGGAAAATTCAATCATCACCTCGGGCAGCGCCGGAAGCATGAAGAATTTTCGGGTTGAGAAAGTTTCATCAGCAATGCTGAGATTATAAACCGCGCCCGGCAGTATTTTTTCAGGGGTGAACACAAGAATGTCGGGCTCCGGGCTGAATCTTCTGACTTTGACCGGAAACTCGCTTCCATCAGCTTTTCTGAGAAACAGAGAAAACATCTGTTCAAGCTTGTCAGCGGCAACGAAACTGACATCGTCATATTCGATCCTTATACCGTTGAACGGATTCATGAAGAAGCCGGGTTTGGGACTGATAAGCTTGGCAATGTTTTCTGGAGTCTGAAGAGTAGCGGAGGCTGTAATCGTTGCTGAAGCCTGAGACACATCGGCTGTCTGAGTGCCTGCGACGGCTGTGTCTGAAGCTGCAGTAACTGCTGAAGCCGGCGAAGCGACAACCGGCATCAGAACTGGTTCAGAAGCCTGAGACAGCAGCACGCCAGCGTCACTGGCGGTGGCTACTGGTATGGCGACTGTTTCTACAGATGCGGTTGCCGGTGCTGCAACCGGAATCGGCGGTATGACAGCGATATCTGAAGCAACCCCCGGGTCGTTCAGGGCGCTTTCAAATACTTTGAGAATGAATCTGATTTCTCCAGGGTCAGTTGTCTGTGGAACGAGAGTTATCTCATAAATACCGGTTTCGGGAACCCGCAGGCCGGTAAGGCCTTCAGCCTTTTCGACAAACACTTTTTCGTCGGAAGTCAGTTTGATTCTCGGGATGATGATACGCTTTGAGACGCCCTTGCCCTGTTCTTCGATTTCGAAGGTTATGGCGGTGTCTTTTTTCAGGAGCATGTAGTTGGTGATTCTGGCGTTCGCCTGGCGCTCGGCCGGAAAGACGCCGCGGTAATCGAACAGGCGCTCGGCGTAACCAGCAACAACAGTCAGAATGAATAATGCCAGGCCGACAAGTATTTTCTTCATAACTACCTCCTGAACCGGAAAAGGACGGATTGTTTATTGGGAAATTTTATTTAAGCCAGATTGAATCAGGATACAGTTTTTTCAGGATGCTCCAGACGCTCTGAGCTTCAGCGAATGCCATGTGGCGGCGATAGACGTCAGCAAGAACTGCGAGGCCGTGTTCGGCTTTATAAATTCTTTTTGCGCCTGAAAGTGCCTCGATGATGAGATCGGTGCCCAGATCAGGGAACTGCTCTACCGCTGCCAGACCAGCGAGAAAGATCCGGTCTTTGGGCTTGGTATTGAGAAACATCGGCAGCAGGAAATCTTCGACGAGCTTAACTGTCTGGGCATTCAAAGAGGGCTTGAGAACGTTGAACATTTCCCAGGCCTTGTCTTTTTTGTTGGTCGCGATTAAATAGAGAAGGTCAGCAGGCAGTTTGCCCCAGCCTGCAAAATCAAGTTTTTCAATGCGGCTGGCACGGCCAAGAATCATGTCGCTGATTGCCAGCATGAATTCAATGTAATTCTGATTAACCACCGGCAGATTGCTGTTATCGTAGGGCAGAAGAGCCTTGAGTTCAAGAATTCTCTTCAGGTCGGTGTTAGCCTGTTCAGTGGCAAGGCGTGCCGGAGTGAGAGCCGAAATCAGATTTTCGAGTTCAACCTTTTCTGCAATACCAGTGAGACCGCTAAGCATCTGGCGGTATCTGGCCGCTTCTTCGGTATTTCTGAATTCATTCTGATGCAGGTAGATCAGGTCGACAAGCGCTTTGAAGCGTTCTTCGGGAGCCGCTTCAGGGAAGTTGGCAACGATCTTTTCGAGTCTGGCGAGTCTTATCTGCGGCGATGCGCCGTGCCTGACAACTCTTTCAAGACCGCACCATTCAGTGATTATTGAGTTGAAATAAGGTGCCTGACTGTCTTTGATGGCAATTACATTCAGGGCAGCTTCGGGAGCACGCTTAGCGAACCAGGCGCGGTTGACCGCATCTTCGAGCATGACTACTGCCTTGTCGCTGGTAATTTTACCATCACGGTAGCGGTTGAGCAGGCCTTCAACCAGGCGGTTGCCAGCATGAAACCTCTTAAGATCACGGGTAAGGCGGGCAGATGGCCTGTTTATTCTCTGGCCTTCAATGAATTTTTCGGCAGTGCGGTGACGGTTGTCGGCAAGATAGCCGGTCATTATCATCGACTGCTCGGGGTAAGAAAGGCGGCCGATGGCGGCGGCATCGTTGAGGGCCTGCTGAGCTCTCTCAGAATCCTTTACCGCCCATGCTGCCATGGCACGATAGAGATAAACTTTTTTGAGATATCTGCCTTTGGGGAAAACTTTTTCGTAAGTATCTGCGGCGACGGTTACTTCATCGACAAGTTCAGGACTGAGGCAGGTTATTGCGGTAAAAAAGCCCTGTTCACGAATATTTTCGACATACTCGGCTCTGGTCCAGTTGATGGCTTCGGTAAAAGCTTCTTTCAGCAGACTCTGTGCCTTCTGAGCATCTGAATCCCAGAGTTTTTCTGCACTGGCAATTTTTTTCTGAATTTTTTCAAGAGACGGTGCAGCATTCAGATTGCTGCATGCAAAAGCCAGGGCAAGACAGAGCAAAATTCGCAGATACTTCATTGGTTTTCCTCCACTCAAATTCAATCGTTCTTCGGGGGTTCCTGCCGGGGCTCAGACCCCGGTTTTCTGTTTTTCCAGCGTCGGCGACGATTATTGTTGCCGCCGGTATTGCTGCCAGCCTGATTACCTTGATTGCCACTCTGGTTCTGCCGTTGCTGTGGCTGCGACTGTGGGCGTCGTGGTGCGGGTCTGTTTGCCGGTTGCTGGTTTTCAGGTGTTGTGTCGGGGCTTTTTACCGGAGCCGCGTCGGTTTTTTCAGTGGTTTCACCAGCGTCAGCCTTTTCGACTCTCTGACTTCCCTGCCCTTTTTCCTGGGCGGGGCGTTCCTGTCTCTGCGGGCGTGGTGGGCGGTTTTTCTGGCGATCATTCTGTCGTTCATCACTGCGCGGGTGTTTCTTCTGTCTGCCTTCGTTCGACTTGAATTCAAGGCCGGCAATTACCTTTTCTATGGCATCGAGGAAGTCATCTTTGCCATTGAAAGTTTTGGCCGAAAAGAAAATCGAATAGGCCCCTTTTATGTCACGCGTAATCGAAGTCCGCATTTTCATTGCCTGCTGATTGCTCAGCTTATCAGCTTTGGTCAGGACCGCAAAATGATTGAATTTCTGGTCTCTGATCCAGTCGTGCATTTGAACGTCGAGTGGCGACGGCTTGTGTCTTATATCTAGAACCTGCACTACAGCCTTAAGGTTTTTACATTCGGCAAAGAATTCGTTCATCATTGCCTGAATACGAGCCCGGGTGACTTTTGAGGCTTTTGCATAGCCATAGCCAGGCAGGTCAACAATGTAGAAGGCTTCGTTGATGCAGTAGAAATTTATGGTCAGCGTTTTGCCGGGCAAAGAACTGGTTCTTGCCAGTTCTTTGCGGCCGGTTATCGCATTGATCAACGATGATTTGCCGACATTGCTTCTGCCGACCAGAGCGATTATCGGCAGTTCATCGGCCGGCAAACCTGAACTGCTGGTGATGCAGGCACTGAAAGTTGCCGAGGTGATCTTGATGGTCATGCTTCGCTCCGTTTTTTCTTTTTGCCGGTTCTCTTCTGTTTGGCGGCAGTGCCGAGTGCCCTACTGCTGAAAACCAGCGGTGTCTTTTTAGGTTCGCCCCTGAGTGCCAGTTTGAGAACTTCTGAAGCATGCCCGACTTTGTGAATTGTCAGATTCTTGAGAATCTGCGGCGGAACTTCTTCGAGCTCTTTTTCATTGTCATTCGAGAGGATGATGTTGGTGATGTTCTGGCGGTGAGCGGCCAGAAGCTTTTCTTTAATACCTCCGACCGGCAGAACCCGGCCGCGCAGAGTAATTTCACCGGTCATGGCGAAATCATTGCGCACCGGAACTTCATTCAGTGCTGAATAGATTGCGGTTGCAATTGCAATACCGGCCGATGGACCGTCTTTGGGCACCGCGCCTTCGGGGAAATGAATATGCAGATCGATTGAATCGTAGTCGATCGGTCGCATATTGATTTCGTCTGCGTGGCTGCGCAGATACGAAAGACTGGCGTGCGCCGATTCCTTCATGACTTCGCCGAGAGAACCAGTGAGAATGATTTTGCCACGGCCCGGCATCACGACAACTTCGATTGGCAGAGTGGTGCCGCCGACTTCGGTCCAGGCAAGGCCATTCACCAGGCCAATGTCGTCTTTGCCCTCGCGTTTGTCATTGTGAAATTTCGGTATGCCAAGGTAAGTTTCGACGCTTGCATCGGTGACGTCCAGACTGATCTTGTTCTTGCCCTGTTCTTCAAGGGTTGTAAGCTTGCCAAGAACGATGTCGCGGGCGATCTTGCGGCAGATCGAGGCCAGTTCGCGCTCAAGGCTGCGCACCCCTGATTCGCGGGTAAACTTGCGAATAACGTCGACGATCGCCGATTCCTGGATCCTGATGTCGTGCTTGTCGATACCGTTGGCTTCTTTTTGTTTCGGAACCAGGTATTTCTGAGAGATCTGCACCTTTTCTTCTTCGGTGTAGCCTGGCAGATAGACAACTTCGAGACGATCGCGCAACGGCCCTGGAATTGTGTGCGGCACATTGGCGGTGGTCAGGAAAAGAACCTTCGACAGATCGAACGGTGTCGAAATGTAATGATCAGAGAATGTGAAGTTCTGTTCTGGATCAAGAGCTTCGAGCAGTGCTGAACTCGGGTCGCCTCTGAAGTCCATGCCCATTTTGTCGATTTCGTCGAGCAGAATGACGGGGTTGCGGGTGCCGGTATCGCGCAGAGCCTGAATTATACGGCCGGGCATCGCACCGATATAGGTGCGGCGATGACCGCGAATTTCGGCTTCATCACGCATGCCGCCGAGCGAAATGCGGGCAAATTTGCGACCGAGCGCGCGCGCGATCGACTTGCCGAGCGAGGTTTTGCCAACGCCCGGGGGGCCGATCAGACAAAGGATCGGGCCTTTGATCGACTTTTTCAGGCGACAGACGGCGAGGTATTCAAGAATTCTTTCTTTGACTTTCTTGAGGCCAAAATGGTCTTCGTCAAGGATTTCCTGGCATTTTTCGAGGTCAATGCGGTCTTTGCTCTGTTTTTTCCAGGGAAGTGCAACCAGCCAGTCGATATAGTTGCGCGAGACGGTAGCTTCGGCCGAGCCAGGCGGCATCTTGGTCAGTTTTGCCAGTTCTTTTTCAGCCTTTTCACGGGCTTCTTCGGGCATGCCGGCCTTGGCAATCGCGGCCTTCAGTTCTTCGACCTCTTCGGTGCGCTCATCGGCATCGCCGAGCTCTTTCTGAATCGCTTTCATCTGTTCGCGCAGATAGTATTCTTTCTGAATCTGTTCCATCTGTTTGCGAACCTGACCGCGAATTTTCTTTTCGACCATCATGATCTCGAGTTCACGGTTGAGAATGCTGGCAATCTTCTCGAGCCTTTCGCGTGGTTCAAAAGCTTCGAGGATTTCCTGTTTTTCTTCGACCTTCAGATTGAGGTGAGCGGTGATGATGTCGGCAAGCCGGCCCGGCTCTTCGACATTGTTGGCAACCATGATGACTTCGAGCGGAATCTTCTTGTTGAGCTTGACATACTGCTCAAACAAAGTGATGACGTTGCGCATCAGTGCCTGCAGCTCGATTGATTTGCGGTCTTCGGTGATAATGCGTTCGCCTTCGACTTCAAAATACTCATCAAGCTTGGTGAACTTTTTAATTCTGACGCGGGTGGTGCCTTCGACGAGAATTTTAAGAATGCCGTCGGGAAGCTTCAGAAGCTGAAGAATTTCGGCAATAGTACCGGTTTCGAACAATTCGGCTGCTTCCGGGTCGTCGGTTTTGGCCTGCTTTTGTGAGCAGAGAATGATCTTGCGATTTTTCAGCATCGCTTCTTCGATTGCTCTGATTGATTTTTTGCGGCCAACAAAAAGCGGTACTACCATGTAAGGAAATACCACCACATCTCTTAACGGCAGCAGAGGATAGGTTTCCGTGCCTGTCTGCAGGTCGGAATTGTCGTCGTTGTTGCCTTGATTGCTGCTGCGATCTTCAGTTGCCATTGAAATACCCTCCTACCGGGAATGTGTTGATTCTACTGCAGAAATGAAAAAATATAAAGTTTTCGTAATTCATCTGGTGGATTTGTCCTTGCGGATGAAAGAAAGTCTGCCAAGCTGCCGGTTGAGCCGCTGAAGAAGAGCAATGCGGGGCATCTGGGCTGGAGCGTTTTCGTCGAGAACGGCCGGCAGATTCAATAGACAGGCTTCTATATTGACCCTTTCATTTTTGAAAAAATTAAAAATAGCCAGATAATCAATGCCCTCGAGTTTTTCTATTACTTCCAGGCGTCCGGAAATCTCACTTTCAAGTTCGCAGCAGGGTTTTTCAATGATCAGGTTTTCAACCCGGTCGATTTTGCTGCGAATACGGTTAAAAAGAGCCGAAAAAGCTTCGATTTCGAGAGCGGTCGGGTCTTTCCATTCCCTTGCCGCCTCATTGAATGAGCATGGATCAAATTCGATGGCATTGTGGTAAGAATCGCCCAGCAGAGCCAGCTGGTTGTCGCGCAGAATTTCGTCGGCAATCTGTTCGAGCCAGATTTTCCGGTCGAGATCAAAGTCAGGGAAAATGTCAGCGAAGGCCTGAAAGATATCAATCCTGATGCCGCCCGCCTTTAGTAGCTCAAAAATACGGCGCGGCGAAACCATCATTCGCCCATAAAGCCTGGCATGGGCACACATCAGTATCGACAGGCTGGCAAGCTGGGCAAGTTGTGACTGCGGTGATGGTATGCGTCGAGCGAAATAGCTGCACATTTCCTGAAGAACGGGAACGAGAGCTTTGAATGCCTCGAATTTTGGCAGACAGCTCATGACCATGGCAAAGGCAGTATTTGGCAGATTGCGGGCAATTTCGGTCGATTCGCCTTCATTGAGCAGGGCCAGCAAATGATTTATCTGGGCTGAATCGCTGTTAAGCTTGAATTTTGGGGCCAGCCAGACGGCGCAGCGCGCCAGCGGGTTGTTAACTTCAGTTCCAATGCCTCTGCCGGCGCTGAGTTTTTCAGCAATGTGCCCTATCCGCTCGGGCAGGGTCATCAGGTCCTGGCGATATATTTCGCAGAGCCTTGCAAGCTTTTCATTGAGATCGTAAGCGCGCCTGGATATCTCAAACTGATTGCCTTTTTCAAGTGGTGACAAGGCAACAACCGCCGGCATCAGTTTACCGACCGCATCTTCGCACGGAATATATTCAGTATTCATCATGAGAAATCTACTGATAACGGCTTCAGGCATTTCAAGATGCTCAGGGTTGAAGCGCACCAGTATCGGGTGCAATGATTCTGAAAACATATAGAGTCGTTGCAGTCGGTGGCTTTCAGAGCGCAGACGATATCCTTCCGGTAAAACCGACCTGATTCTTGCTTCGAGAATTTTTTTGCGTTCGGTCTGTTCACTCATCAGATTTATGTCAGACATCAGCTTCTGATAACTGCAAATACTGTCAATCTGATGAAAGGCCGGGGAAAAGGATGCATGCAATGCAGTTCTGCCTGCGCTTGCCAGCCCCTCGACTTCGAGTTTCAACGGCTGATCATCGAGAAAAGCCGTGAAATAAAGTGGCGGTTGCGGAAAAATACTGCCGCTGCGCCATTTGTTGCCGGTAAAGGGAATCGCCGACATCAATGAATTTTTCAGCTTTTCAAGCTTGCTTTCAAGAGTCTGCCCGGGAAGAGTCTTTACGGCAAAAAGAAACTTTTCGCCATCAACTTCACGGGTTATCAGATCTTTAAGCTCAAGACCCTGAGCAGCAGCAAAGCCCTTGGCTGCCGGCAGAGCCTGATTATTGTAATCGAATGCGGCACTGACCTTCGGACCTCTGATCTCTTTGACGACACTTGCCTGTGAGTCAGAAAGCCCCTCGACAAGAATACCGATGCGGTATTGTGAGATCCAGCAGCGCACCCCGGTAAAATCGAAGTTTTCCTGCCGCACCGCTTCAGTGAACCTGGCGCGGAAATCGGGAAGGTCGAAGCCGAAAGCATCGTCGGGCAGGCCGATAAAACCGGTTTCCAGAAGCAGATTTCGTGGCAAATTAAACTCCAGTAAAGATAAAATTGCAGGCTCGAATTATAGCCGCACCCCACAATAAATTCAAGTCAATGCTGCAGAGCGGGCAGAATGGTGAAACTGGCGACTTCGACCGCTGCCGGCATTACCGGTTGTTTCCAGATAGAGCCGAACAGTTCGGATACCGGCATTTTGGCAAGCAGCAGTCGACCCGACAGACCGTATTTAAGTCTGAAAATTTCGTTGAATCCGTCATGATTAAAACGGGTTACACCTTCCGGGAGAGCATCATGCCATGGCTGAAATTCGCCTTCACGCGTCAAAAAAGCCTGCAGCATGACCCGGTAACTTCCAGGGGCCAGGCCGGCGGGAATCACAAGTGAACGATTAAAGTTGAACCTGCCCTGTTCGGGTTTTCCCTGGCGGCAGACATAGTCGCCGGCAATGTGAATGTCATGCCCCAGAAGCAGGCCATTGCGGCTTAGTGGCATTCCTGATGCATCGAGAATTGTGGTTACCACCGCCAGGCTGTCGAGAAAACCGGTTTTGCCGGTAAAGCTGTAAGAATAACCGATACTGTCACCGGGCGACAGGATTCTGGCCGGACCATCTGCTGTCGCCGATTCTTCACCTGCTGCCGCCGCCTTTGCAAGGTCAACGCTGATTGCCGAATCAAGTTTCGGCAGCTGTTCGTCTTCGACCGGCTCCCAGTTGTTTCTGGTGCTGACCCGGTGCAGATAGCCATCTGGCTCGATCGAATACGAAGCCGTAAGTTGATAAAAACTGTCTTGCGGGTAAACCAGCGAGCCAAAAAGCATGCCGGCAGCAGCAGCGGGCTGCAGTGCCTGCAGCTCGTCTGTCGCAAATTTGTCGACAAGCTGAACTGCGAGATCCTGGCGGAACTTTTTAAACAGGCGCAGATACCAGTAAGGCCTGAATTCAGCGTCGTTACTCATCAAAACCATCGCTTTGGCCGGCAGGTTGCCGAGTATGTTTCGCATGTAGATTTCGGGGTCATCGTTTTCGGAAGGGTGCAGCGAAAGTGAGAATACTGCGGTTGACATCAGGGCAACGCATGCCAGAGTCTTGATTTTGTCTGACCTGATCAGATCGAGGGCAATGGCGGCCAGCCCGGCGAGAGCCATAAACGAGGGCAACAGCATTGTGTGCGCTTCGAAAGCATTGTAGTTGAGCACAAACGTGAGGTTTATTGCAAGAATGGCAGCCAATGCAGCCGGCAGAGCCCCTGCCGATTTCGGGCGAAGCGCCAGCAGCGCAGCCGGGCCGATCAACATCCAGATGCCATTCTCGAATATACAGAGGCGAAGAAATTCGAGCAGACGCTGCCATAGTTCGAGCGGGTGAAAAACCATAAAGCCGCCGCTGTAGACGGTGCCGGTGAAGACCTGCAGGAAACCGTCGATCCCCTGCCCTGTCAGCGGGTCAAGCAGCACCCGTGCCGGGTTCTGCAGGCGCAGATAAAGATCGAAAGATGGCAGAAACCCTATGAGCACGCCAATGACCATTGCGGCCCAGAAGCGGCCTGCAGGCGCTTTAACCTGCCGTCGGGCCGCTTCTCTGATAAAAAGCAGCAGGGTCAGGGCAAAAAGACCAAAAGTCGGGCGGTGCCCAACCCCGAGAGTGCCAACCAGTCCGCAGGCAAAACCAGAAAAGGCCCCGGTGTGACCTTTTTCGAGCATCAGTCCGCACAGCAGTCCGGCGACTATAAAACAGATTTCGAGAGCATAAACTTCCGCAAGTATGGCCTGGTCGCGGTAGATTACGCCAGACAACAGAAAAACTCCGCCGGCAAGCGCTGCTGGCAGCGACAGGCCATGCAAAAGCAGCAGCACCGACAGCATGCTTCCCCCAATAATGGCAGTTAATGCGGTCAGCAGATTGATGCGGGCGGCCGGCGTCGAACCCGGCAGGTAACGCAAGGCAAGGTTGCCGAGGCGGGTAAAAAGCGGGTAACCGGGTGCGTGTGGCACATCGAGTGTGGCAGCGGCGATCGAAAATTCGGCAGAATTGTACCAACCGGTCGAATCTTTTACCTGCGGCAGGTAAAGAAACGTGCCGAGGGTTGCAGTGACGATAACGACGACCAGCAGGCGGATTATCAGGTTTGCCTGCATGTCAGACGGTCTCGAAGGACTTAACGACAGTCTCGGCGCTGTCGGCATCTTCCGGGAAGATCAGGGTGCGGAATTCAATATCTGAATACAGCCGCCGGCCGGTTTCGAAGTCGATAAGAACGCGGTTGAGGTCATCAGTTATGCGGGCCTGGAACATCAGCGTGCTCTTGGCATTGAATTCAGGGATCATCAGCAGAATGCTGCTGTCATCGAAGCGACACAGCATGTCGGATTCGCGAATAAAACTTTCGAGGCGCAGGCCCAGTTCGCGGATAAGATCGGTGCGAAACTTCTCAAGCTCGCCCTGCAGACCGTCGCCTTCGTTGAAATGCACTTTTTTCAGGCGGATCATCAGAAAGCCGACCGTGGCCTTTTCGTTGCGGGCACGGTTCAGCATCGACTTCATACAGTCGAGAAAGTATTCACGCGAATAAAGTCGACTTGAGCTGTCGACAATGTTTTTTTCGATGATGTTGAGCTTTTTGTTGGTGGCGCGAATACGGTTATTTAGCTCTTTCATGATGCCGAGCGCAACCATCGGAAATTCGCTGATCAGATCGCAGAACTCGCCCTTGCGCAGCACCAGGGTTCGTGCATGAACGTCGGCGATTGCCGAGGCGGCACGTGGTTTGTCGTCGTAAAGGCCCATTTCGCCAAAGAAATTGCCCTTGTCAAAGCTGGCGAGGACTTTGATTGCTGGAGGTTTGCCGGTAAAAATCGAAATTTTGCCTTCGACGACGAGATACATGCTTTCGCCAAATTCACCCTCTGAGAAGATTATTTCTCCAGGTTCGAAATCTTCTTCGGCTATTACTTCGGCGATTTTGCGAAGTTCATAGCTTGAAAGGCTCGAAAAAATCGAGATCCTTTTGAGAAACAGAATTCTTTCAATGATTATCATAGGCTTCTTTCAATTGTATTGCAGAGTAATTCCGCGGTTTTTCAGGGTTTCAAGCGCCCATTTGCAGGTAACCGCGACTTTTTCACCGAGATGAGCATCGCTTTCGATCTTTTTCAGAACCGGTATCAGCTCGTGAATCTCGGCAATGCAGACCGTATAGATTGCCGCTTCCTTGAGCTCGTTGTCTGAAGAGTTGAGATACTTGCCGAGAATGACGCGCATGTCTTTTTCGCGCAAGGAGAAGACTTTCATACCATAGGCAGCGATCTGTTCGAGAGAAATGTTTTCAAGCACAGGAATGATGTGATAGACGAGCTGACGCTCACCCATGTTCTGCAACACTTCAATGGCGTTGTTAACGAGTTCTTCATTGCTTGAATACAGACTTTTAAAAAGGTCACGGGCTTCGCGGTTCTGTTCTGGCGCAATCAGGCAGACGATCAGGCGGGTCAGAGCCCAGGCCCGTTCTTTTAAGAGCATCTTCAGATAGACAGAATGCTCGCGGCGCAGTTCGCGGTTGATGACAAATTCTTCGAGCTTGTATTCATAGAGCTGCAGAATGACCTTGTGCCCGAAATGGTGCAGATAATCGCGCACGCCGGCGTTCTGCGAGGCAGCAAGAATACCGGCTACCGCTGCCCTTGCGTGCAGAGAACTGTCGCTGCTTTCGAGAACCATTATCAGTTCACTGAACTTGTCGTCATAGTGCGAAATGAGAATTTCTTCGGCGAGTTTACGGTTACGCGGGCTTGAATCGGAGAGGCCCTCAACCACATGATAGAACCATTTCTGATCGCTGAGCCTGGTCAGCATTTTGAGAGCGAGAAACCTGATCTCACGAGAATCATCCTTGATGAGGCGGCCGATAATTTCGTAATGCTCGTCAGAGTCGCCGGTTGTCAGAATCTTTTCGAGCGCGGCTGCAGCTGCGTGCCGGACTTTAATTTCATCGCTGCGCAAAAATGGCCGCAGGTTGACCCAGAACCTTTCGTCGCCGGTGAGGCCCAGCATTTCGATCCCTTTCAGGACCTGTGGCTCATTACCGCTTGAAATACAGCCCTGAATGACACTTAACGACTGCATCATCTGGTCGAGATCACCGATTTTGACAAAAACGATCGATGCGAGCCGGCGCAGGTCTTCCGATTCACTGTGGAGGAACGGCAGAACGCGGTCGCGAAGGCGTGCTGAGGCAGGAAACCCTGTCAGGGCACGCAATGCATGGCGCCTCAGATCGTCGTTGCGCGATTCAAGGCAGCCAAAGAGAAATTCTGCAACAAAATGATCGACCGGCAGATTTATCTGCCGCAGAATATCGAGTTTGCGCTCATCGCTGAAATGATTCAGCCTTGCGGTCATCTGCTCGCGACTGCTGCGATCGCCGTGACTGACGATCAGCTGAATTACCAGGGCGGTGGTATCTTCGTCCGCTGTGTCGAGGCTGTTAAGAAGCAGATTCAGGGTATTGGTGTCGAGGTTGAGTTTCTGCAGCTCACCTTTTCTGAAAAAGTCGAGGCTCGAACTGCGTAAAAGCTTGAGCAGGCTCTCGCGATATGGCTGTCTGATCATGAAGCCTACCAGAACCCATAAAAATGCAGCGACCAGAGGGAAAAACCTGACAAGGACCCCGGTTTTGTCGGCATAAAAAAGCAGGGCCCCTGAAAAAATCGTGCCCAGAGGCTGCAGAATTCCTTCGTTGACGGTAATGATTCTGGCCTTTTCGCGTGGCGGTAGAGCGTTGTAGAAAAGGCTGTTGACTGGCTGATACAAAGCGTTCTGCAGGCCGACCTGCACAAATTTTAGGGCAGTGCCGGGCATCAACGTGTAAGAAACTGCCGTTCCGGCAAAGCTGGTCAGAACCAGCCCGGGGTAAAGCAGATTGGTATTGCTGATGCCGAAGCGCTGAATCAGGTTCCCTGTGATGACACCCTGAAAAATAAAAGCAAAGATGCTGGCAAAAATTACGAAAAGCCCGTAGAATCGGGCTAGTTCGTTTTCTGAGGTAAAATGGCTGTTAAAAATTGAAGCGGCCTGGAATTCGGCAAAATAGAAGGTCAGATTCGAAAAAATAGCCGAAAGAACGAGAAAAAGAACCAGTTTCGACTCGGTCAGACTGCGCACAAAAATGCGCAGTTTTTCTGTCAGGCGCACTCTTTTGCGCTCACTCGGCTGAGTGAGAAAAGCCTGAATCTGTGGTTTGATAAAGCTGCCACTGCCGATAATGAAAAAGACAAATGCCGAAATATGAATGATCAGCCAGGCTCTGAGAATATCAGGTACCGGATAAATTGCCGCCAGCCAGTTAAGGCAGAGACCGGCAGCGATTCTGCCGGCAATCACACCGCTGAATATTATTGGCAGCAGCCGTTTTGCCTTGAGGGCGTTGAATTGTGTACTCATCAGCACCGACAGCACAACCGGTATGACGAACATCAGAATATTGGTGATAAAATAAAGAACGTAGCAACCGGTAGTTGTCTGCTGGTCGCTTGTATGAATGACCTGCACGGCACCGGCAATCGCCAGGGCTGAGACAATGCCTGATGCAAAAGTCAGGGTGCGCTTTTCCACACGGCCATGCATCAGGGTCAGCAGCACACTTACCGGAATCGCGAAAATCGAACAGATCATGAACATTGCCGGCAGGTTTTCAACCCCTGCCCTTTTGATGAACAGGGTGTCAGAAATTGAGTCGCCGAGTGCGAGAGAAAACCAGCAGAGAAAAGTGAACAGCCAGAAAAAGCCGGTTTCGCGCCACTCGTTGGCTCTCACGTTCAACAGAGATTCGATTTTTTCAAGAATCATTCATTGTACCCGTTCGAATTTTACCAGAATTTCCAGTCGTAGCGTACCCCGATGCGCTGTTCTTTGATTGGTTCCTTAAATTCGATATTTACCACGAAACCTTTGGGAAGTCTGTATTCGAAAATGTAGCTTTCATCCTGCCCCTGTTCCATGGTGCCCTCGTAGGCCATGAAGATATTTTTGCCAATGTATTTGCCGACCCGGATGAATGCCCGTGATTTACCCGAAGTGCGGTCGAAAAGCGAAGAAAGAAAAAGTTCATCGAGGTTCAGGGCGGTCGAGATCGTGCTGCCGATCAGGGCAGAAATATAAGAATTCTTGAGACCCTCAAGGATTTCGGTTTCGAAAAGCTCTTTTGAATCGCTGTGCATAGCGGTGTTGAGGTCACGGCCGAGGGTGAGCAGCGCCAGCAGGTCGCCTTCAGACATGGGTGGTGTCGAGTAAATCTGTGGCGTAAATGAGGAAACCTGCCCCTGCAGCGTCAGAAACACCTTGGTGCTCTGAATCTGCCCTTCAGATTTGACAAAGATATGTGGGTCGAGACTGTTGTCAACGCCTCCGAACCTGATTTCGCCGGTTTCTATCTGAAACTGGCGCTGTTTGAAGTAGAGTTTGCCCTGAACGCAGCTGATGCCGCCATCGAGTCTGAAGTTGTTCAGGTCGCCGGCAATCGAGAATTTGCCGCGCATCTCTGAGTTGAGAAACGAGCTTTTCAGCCAGAAATTGCGCGGCACTTCGATATCGAAGTGGTAGTTCAGCGAATCGAAGAAAAAGTCGATCGGTTTGCGCTTTGCAAGCAGATCAGTTGTGATATTGAATTTGCCGCGAGGAACAAATACTTTGCCGGCAACAACCGGGTTGTAGAGATCACCAGCGATGGTCATCGCAGCGCTGGCATTGCTTACTTCAAGGTTCATGAAGCTCAGGTCAAGTTTCTGGCCCGTGATATTGGCCGTTATTGAGCCAAGCGAGTCACGAAAGTTAACCTGCCCGGTGCCAAGCAGTTTGCCACGGCCAAGGTTTGCCTCAAGTCGGTCGATGTTGATTATGCGGTCGTTGGTTGATATGGCAAAATCGACCTTTGTCAGAGGTTTGCGCATGTTGCTTAGAGCGAGCTGATCGGCAGTCATCTGCAGATCCCCTGAAATTTCGGGGTTGGTCGGTCGGCCGGTAAGATGCAGGTCAGCCTTGACCGTGCCGCTGGCCTCACGAAAAACCTGTGGCAGATAAACTGTCAGATCTGAAATAGGACCCTCGGGTATAAACAGGTGCAGGTCGATGTTGGCAGGTCTGACGTCTTCATCGAGGTCGACGCGTCCTTTAAGGTTGAAAGAACTGGCATTGAGCCTGACAAAGGCCTTAGCGATATCGATGCCTGCACGATTGCCTTCAATCTCAGCCCTTACTTCGGGAATTTTCCTTCCGGCCGCAGTCAGTTCATCTATTTTTGCGGTCGCTTTGATCTGCATATCATCGAGATTGCCGAAAAGGCGGGCTTCTGCTGAGAGACTGCCGTCGTAATCCCAGTTGGGCAGGTCAAAAAGCCTGCCGAGGGCTTTGACCGAAAAGTTTTTGCCGTTGATCATCAGGGCAACGCTTTTGCCCGGATCAAAAAGGCCTTCTACGCCGAGTATCCCCTGGCGGTATTTAAGTTCCAGAGATCTTACTTCAACGCTGCCATTCTGATAAAGCACCTGCATTGGCCGGTTAGAAACGATTATGTCATTTTCTTTCTGAATCTTCAGGGTATCAACCTGCATATTTACCAGGTCGGGGGTCAGCGAAGCGAGATCGCCCTGCACCTGGCATTTGCCGGTGGCGACGAGCCCACCGTAATCAAACGACTGAATTCCCCACATCTGAGGTAGAAATGACAGATCGACATTGTTCATTTCGAGGGCGGCTGAATAAGGTTGTCGGCCATCCCAGCCCATTTCGCCGCTGATTTTAACGCCAAGCTTGTCGAATTCTCCGCTTGAAATGCGCAACCCGGCGTTGTCAATGTCAATTTCACCGCCAAAATTGCCAAGATCGCGGTCGCCAGACTTCATATCGCGTGTAAAGACAGTAAAAGAACCTTGTCTGACCTTGTCATCGACTTCGAAGCCGCCCTGAATGTTTATTTCTCCGCGCAGTTCAGGATTCAGTTTTTGCAGAAAGGCTATTTTTGCGAACTGAAGATTCTCTGCTTCAATTGAGCCCGAGAATTTTCCGGTATTGATAATCTGTCCTGATATATTCAGATTTCCACCGAACGCTCTGGCAAAAAGACTTTTTAGCTCGGTCTGCCTGCCCTGGGTTGCCCCTTCAAGATATAGTGTGTCGATTTTTTCATCGTGCAGAACCAGCTGGTGCCCTTCGATAATGAAATTCCAGACATTCTGGCCTTTGTGGTGGCTGTAATTGACATTGCCTGCAATGATGCCAGCCTGTATTTTCTCTGCAGCTGCAGGCTGAACAAACTTTTTGAGGATCTCGACCGGCAGCTTTTGAAAGCTGAGTCTGAAGGCCCGCAGCGAACCATGCAGCAGATCGATTGAGAAAAAACCGTCGAGGTAAGCATCATCTGAGTGTCTTATTACCAGAGGGGCCAGGGTGAGAACCGTGCCTTTGACGCTGGCCTGTGACCTGAACGAGCTGACAGGAACTCCCATCAGTTCAAGATTTTCGCCATAGAGATCGCCTTTGACGATGGGTTGCAGAAGTGCTCCGCCAATACTTGCCTTTAGAGAAGCTACTCCACTGGCGATAGTACCAGGAACCCCGAAGGTTTTCAGGTTAACCTTGTCGACCAGCACATTGGCAGCGAATTTTTCGCTCGATATGAGGCCGTCAACCGCTATTTTACCGCCGCCAGTAAACAGGGCCAGCGGATTGGAAAGATACCAGCGGGCACCGGTGCCATATACTCTTGCTGTGAGTTTTTCGGGCGAGAAGGTAAAAAAAGTGCCTTCATGCAGTTCAAGGCGCATGTCATAGGTCGTGCTGGCCGGGGTGTTCAGATCGAAAGCAACCTTGAACGGGCCACTGCATTTGCCGGCCACCGGGCTGTCGATAAATGGCTTGAGCTTCTGCAGGTCGATCTCGTTCATAAGCCCCTGCACCTGTCCAATGCCTTTGCTTTTGCCATTCAAAGTGATGCTGGCGCTTGCCGAAAGTTTGCCTATTTCTGTGGCCAGGTCGCCAGAAAGTTCGATTACAGAGTTTTTATCAAGCTGCCAGCTGAGGTCAGCACTGTCGATTTTTTTGTTCTGGTATTTCCAGTTGCGGGCTAACGCTTTGCCAGAGCCGGCCAGATTGTTCAGGTCGCCATTCATAGTGCCTTCAAACCAGAGTCTTCCCGGTTCGGTGTTGCGCAGGTTCAATCCCAGGTTCTCAATCATGGGTCTGTTGACAAGAATGTTTTCGGCGCTGATATCGGCTGAAAAACTGCCCATTGTCTTATCAGTGCCAGACCAGACACCGTTGACTGCCAGCTTACCGTCGCCGAGCTCACTGCTCAGACTGCCTTGCCATGGCTTTTCATCTTCGCGGGCTATTTTAAGGTTAATCTTGCCGTTCAGACCTGACCAGCTGAAGGCGCAGTCATCGATGCTGACCGTGCCGGTAAGTTCGTTATTTATAAGCTGCGGCAACGACTCTGACGGTTGCTGAAGACGCTTTGCCAGATTTCCACGATAGTTGAGGCTGAGCGCTGCGCCGCCCGAGAGAATATTCAGGCCGAAACGATGTGAAAGAAAAATCAGCGGAATGAAAGTTGAAAAATTCTTTTCCTGCCAGCTGAGATTGATCGTTGATTCGCCGCTGTCAAGGCCGAGCATTGCCACAAGACGAGCGTTACCGCCGATCGGGCCCTTTTCGAAAGAAACTTCCAGACTGGCGTTGCGGCGGGTTCTGATAAAGCTGGCCTTGAAATCGGGAATAAAAAAGGCGCTGACCGAGGT
>DAOQWI010000012.1:0-3220 GCA_035342015.1 Candidatus Ozemibacteraceae bacterium
GAATCGAACTGAAATGGCGATTTACCCTTGCTCGTCGAAACATTGTAGTTGAATTCGAGGTTGGTGACGTTCGAAAAGCGGTGCTGTGCCCTGACCATCGTCGAGCCGTTCTCGCGTTCGATGCCGCCAGAATAATAGCTTTTCTGCAGATTATAGGAAGGGGTCAGATCGAAGCGCTCGTGCACGAAGATGGTTGGCACGGTAACACTGACTCTGGCGTCTTTCTTTTCTGACTCATTAACATTGCTGAGAGTGCCATCTTCATAGCGGCCATACATACCTGAAAAATTGAAGCTGAGCGGAACGCCAGGGGTTGTGTAACCTGGCAGCGTAAAATTGATTTCTGGCAGGCGATTGAGCAGCTGATAATTGTTATCGGCCGTGTATTTATCACCATCGAGATCATAGAATTTGTTGGCAACGATATTCATTGTCATGAAGCTGAGCACCGGGCGGTAGTTGATCTGCACGGTCAGATCCTGGTTTTCGGCCTGGCCGGTATACTGGTCGCCGCTGTAGATAAAGCTGGTCGCCAGGCTTTCACCGCCAGCAAAGCTGTAATTGTGTGACAGATTCATCTGGGTATTGGTATGATTGCGCTTGCTTTCGTTGAGCTGATAGAAATAGATCGAACCGTTGCCTTTATCGCCGCCATTGTAGTTACCGTTGAAGCCGAAACCGTTGCCGCGCTTTTCGAAGGCATCGGCAGTAAAGCGGCCGGAAACATGCTCATTTACCATCAGATCAGTTGTAAATTTGAAATAGATGCCATCGATCTGCGACATGCCCTGACGGGTATGGAAAAATTTCTCGCGATTCTTGAATTCTGAGTAGTCACGACCCCGATGATAAAGGGTTTTGCCTTTCCATTTCAGACGCAGATCTTCGAGGGTCATCGACTTGCCCGGGTAGGTTTCAATTTTTTTGCTGGTAATGCGGTAATGCGGATGATCGGTATCATCGCAGGTGGTCTGCATGATATCGTGAGCAATGCTGTATTTAGGGCTGACATACACATCTTTGGCGCTGAAAAAGTTGCGGTTTTTGCGAATTTCGGCGTCACGCATCCAGCCTTCGCCTGATTTCATGTTGTAAACGAGAAAGTCGCCGGTGGTCTGGTCGTAGCCTTTCCAGAAGTCGACCTTACCCTGAGCAAAGATGTCTTCGGTCTTGGTGTTGGCCTGAATATTTTCAGCGCTGATTTTCATATCCTGATATGAAATATAGGCCTTGCCCTTGGTGACGATCTGTTCGGCTTTGGTGCGGTATTCGAGATAATCACCGTAGATCTCGACCGGAAACTTCTGGGTATCGATCGATGGCACATCGAAAGCATGCGCGGGCGTGATTCCAGATATAAAAACTGAAATCATCGTAAAAATCAGCAACAGTCTGCGGATTCGTTTGCCTTTTTTCATCTGCCGGTGCAAGTTTTTTCCTGTAAACCAGTAGTCGCAGAAACCTGAACCACCTGTTTCTGCATCTTATGTATCGACACCCGGACAGCAAACCTGAAGAAAAAACATTCGCCGTCGTCATTACTGTTGCATGGGAAAGTGTTGAATTTTGCGGCGGTTTGGAGTAGGGAAATATGTTCTTTTTAAAAATAAATAATTTTCAGGGAGATACTTAAAATGGGTGACAGCAAAGTTGGGACCGTTGTGGTCAAAAGAGGTATGGCAGAGATGCAGAAGGGCGGCGTCATCATGGATGTCGTCAACGCCGAGCAGGCGAAAATCGCTGAAGCAGCCGGCGCGGTCGCGGTAATGGCACTTGAAAGGGTGCCGTCTGATATTCGCAAGGCTGGCGGCGTGGCCCGCATGGCTGACCCGACGATCATTGAAGAAGTTATGAAAGCAGTAAGCATTCCGGTCATGGCCAAGGCGCGCATCGGACACATCACCGAAGCCCGTATTCTCGAAGCTATGGGCGTCGACTATATCGACGAAAGCGAAGTTCTGACGCCCGCTGACGAAGAATTTCATCTTCTGAAGTCATCTTACACCGTGCCGTTCGTCTGCGGCTGCCGCGATCTGGGCGAAGCTGCACGGCGCATCGGCGAAGGCGCTTCGATGCTGCGCACCAAAGGCGAACCCGGCACCGGCAATATTGTCGAAGCGGTGCGCCACATGCGCAAGGTTAACGCCCAGGTGCGCCGGGTCGTTCACATGAGCGAAGACGAGCTGATGACTGAAGCAAAACTGCTGGGCGCCCCTTATGAAGTTCTGCTCGAAATCAAAAAGCTTGGCCGGCTGCCGGTAGTAAATTTTGCCGCCGGTGGCGTGGCAACGCCTGCTGATGCAGCTCTTATGATGGAGCTTGGCGCTGACGGTGTTTTCGTCGGCTCGGGCATTTTCAAATCAGAGAATCCGGCACTGTTTGCCAAAGCTATTGTCGAAGCGACGACGAATTTCCGTGATTACAAACTGCTGGCCGAAATCTCGAAAGGGCTCGGCACACCGATGACCGGCCTTGAAATCGCTGCGCTCGCGCCTGCTGAACGCATGCAGGACCGTGGCTGGTAAAGGAAAAACCTATGCTGAAAGTCGGAATTCTCGCCCTGCAGGGCGCTGTGCGCGAACATGCCGCCTCTTTAAAGCGCTGTGGCGTCGAAGCTGTCGAAGTCAAGACTGCAGAAGATTTCAAGGGTCTTGACGGCCTGATTCTGCCTGGTGGTGAAAGCACGACCATGCGGCGACTCATCGACACCTATGATCTGATGAAGCCACTCAAACAGTTTATCTCTCTTGACCGGCCGGTTTTCGGCACCTGTGCTGGTCTGATTCTGCTGGCTGAACGCATCGCCGGCTCGGACATCTGCCATATCGGTATGATGAATATCACTGTCGAGCGCAATTCGTTCGGCCGCCAGGTAAACAGCTTTGAGGCGCCGTTGAATATCAAAGACGTCGGCCGCGGGTTCCCCGGTGTTTTTATCAGAGCACCGCATATCAGTGAGGCCGGTGCAGGCGTTGATGTTCTGTGCGAATACGAAGGCCGCATCGTCATGGCCCGTCAGAACAACCTGCTCGGCTGCGCATTTCACCCTGAACTGACAGGTGATCAGCGTGTCATGTCGTATTTCGTCAAGATGGTACGCGAAGCGGCCGCCACCCGCCCGAAAAGCTGAATCAGCTTCAAAAAAGCAATTTAATACAGATAGCACAATGTCGCATATGAGTTGAAGAATCATAATCCATCACGTCTTTCCGCGAAAAAA
>DAOQWI010000012.1:3320-10101 GCA_035342015.1 Candidatus Ozemibacteraceae bacterium
TTTTTGTTGCTGCGGTTATCGATAAAACCGGCGGCCGGGCATAAAAAATTCAGGTGCCGGGTTGCTGGGGTAAGTTTTACACCGACGGCACTGGTGGTTGTGAACCATATCACAAAACGACTTCGGCGGCAGGTTTATTTGCGCCGTCTGCAGGCCCTGTGTTATTTTTACGCCTACGTTAATCAGAGGAGAGAATATGAGTCAGAAAGACAGATTGTCGCCAAAGGCCTATGAAGTGGTTGACGGCAAAGAATACCCCAGCTTCATACCGGCCGGTGAAAGTCCGCTCGAGTTCACATTAAAGGCCGTGGTGATCGGCATTGTTATCGGTTGCGTGTTTGGCGCTGCCAATGCTTATCTTGGCCTGAAGGTCGGTTTGACGGTTTCGGCCTCGATACCGGCTGCGGTTATGGCAGTCGCCATTTTTCGCATTTTCTTCAAACAGGGCACCATTCTCGAAACCAACATCGTGCAGACGGTTGGTTCAGCCGGTGAATCACTGGCGGCCGGCGTAATATTCACGATTCCGGCCTTTTTTATCTGGGGTCTTGAACCTTCCAAGCTCGAAATTGCGGTGATCGCAATCGTTGGCGGCGCTATCGGCGTTCTTTTCATGATTCCGCTGCGCCGCTACCTGATCGTACAGGAACACGGCAAACTGCCATACCCGGAAGGAACCGCCTGTGCTGAAGTGCTCGTTGCCGGTCAGGGCGACATTTCGAAAGCCAAAACCCTGTTTCAGGGAATGGGCATCGGGGCTCTCTATCAGGCGCTGATGCACAACCGTCTTTTCGGCCTGTGGAGTAAAGAACCGGCAGCTCATATTCCGCGGTTCAAGGGTGCCGAAATCGGCGCTGAAGTAACTCCTGAACTGCTTGGGGTCGGCTACATCATCGGACCGCAGATTGCGGCTATCATGCTCAGCGGCGGTATTTTTGGCTGGCTGGTGCTGATTCCGCTGATCACTCTGTTTGGCGAGCACTGCACTTCTCCCATTTATCCTGAAATGACGAATCTGATCAGCGATATGGGCCCGGGCAGCATCTGGTCGCGTTACATTCGTTACATCGGCGCCGGTGGCGTTGCATTTGCCGGTATTTTCTCGCTGATCAAGTCGATCCCGGTCATTCTTTCAAGCTTCAAGGCAGGCTTCGCGCAGCTCGGCAAAAACTCGGTTGAGGCGACAGTAAGAACAGACCTGGATTTGCCGATGAGCGTAATTCTTGGCGGCTCACTGTCTCTAGCCCTTATTGCCACAATTTTTCTCAATGCCACAATTTTTCATTCGTTCAGTATTTCGGCAATCGCCGGCATTCTGATCGTTGTCTTTGGCTTCTTCTTTGTCACCGTATCATCACGCATCGTTGGTCTGCTCGGTTCTTCGTCAAACCCGATCTCTGGCATGACGATCGCGACCCTGCTGCTGACCTGCATTATTTTCATTCTGGCCGGCATGGCTGATATGCCGAATGTAAAAATCGCAGTTCTTACTGTCGGTGCCTTTGTCTGTATTGCCGCCGCAATCGCCGGCGACACCTCACAGGACCTGAAAACCGGTTTTCTTATCGGTGCCACGCCGAAATACCAGCAGATTGGTGAATTTATCGGCGTTCTCGCTTCGGGCCTGACCATGGGCTTCGTCATGTATCTGCTCAAAGATGCGATCACCACAGGCGAACTGCCGGCACCGCAGGCGAATTTGATGAAACTCGTCGTTGACGGAGTTATCGGCGGCAACCTGCCCTGGAACCTGGTAATCAGCGGCATGTTCATCGCCCTTGGCGTCGAACTGCTCGGCATCAACTCACTGGCATTCGCGGTTGGTCTCTACCTGCCGCTGTCACTGTCGGTGCCTATCATGGCCGGTGGCATTATCCGCTGGGTACTCGAAATGCGCACAAAAGACCCCGATCTCGAAGAAAAACGCGAAACCGGCGTTCTTTACTCATCCGGTCTGATTGCCGGCGCGGCTCTTACCGGTGTTTTCATCATGGTGCTCATGGGTATTGCAGAAAAGAGTCCGGGCCTGCTCGAAGGCATCAACAAACCCGGCATTCACCTTGCCTCGACTCAGCTCAGCAATGTCGAAATCAACGGTCAACAGTTGACTGGCAGCTATCACAAAGTTTCGCCGGCAGTCTATCCGGCGACCGACGACATCGTCGAAAAAATTTCGGCCGCCAAGATCGCTCTGCGCGAACTCAAAGCTGCTACAACCCCAGACGCCACCACGATAACCGCCAAAGAAGCTGAAATCACAGCCCTTAATGAGCAGATGCAAAAAGCCAAGACCCAGACATTTGCCGTCAAGGCCATGCTGAATGGCGCGGCAGTCGAAACCAGCGTCGATCTCGGCAAATGGGAACAGGCCTATCTAGTCGCCGCCGATGGCAAAATTGAAGTCGCCGGTGAAGCCCCAGGCAGCCAGTCACGGGCTGTAATCGCCTTTCTGTTTCTCTGCGCTACGCTGGCATACTTCGCCATGCGCAAACCGGTAAAAACAGAAGCCTGATTCGATAAAACCGCTCAGTTGTCAAAAACCCCGTAACCTGTAAGAGTTACGGGGTTTTTCTTTCTGACGACAGTCAGTTAACAGAATTGATCGGGTTAAAACCCAAGAAGCTTTTTAATGCCTTTTCCGACATTGCCCACGACGCTGACAGCTGATTTTATGGCTGACTCGCCGTAGTCTTTCGCCTTGTTGCCCGCATCGCGCGAAAAATCACCAATTTGACTGACGGCTTCAGAAACGGCTTTTCCCGATTCTTCTGCCACCTTTTTCGCTTCATCAGCAATTTCTTTGGCCTGATCTTCAATGTTGCCGACAAATTCTTTGACAACCTTTTCTACCGCCTCGGCAAACTGTTTGGCCAGATCACCAGTCTGCTCGATCACCTTCTCAGTCAGCTCAGAGACAATGGTTGAAACCAGGCTGGCCGAAACTTTGACATTCCTGATGCCAACCTGCATCGACTTGCCGGCAATGCTACAGTTGACAACCATCTCTGGCAGGCTTCCACCGGCAATTTTGTCGAGCGAACCCTTGACTTCGATCGACCTGATGCTCAATATTGACCCGGCAAACGCGCCTGCAAACTTACCCAGGCCAGGAGTATTCTGAACCGAGCTGATTACCAGACCCTGAACGCTCTGAATGAAGGCAGTATCGACTTTTCCGGCCAGTTCAAGGCCGCCATCCGGGAAAAGATTTTTGCGGCCGGCGTTTGCTGTGCCAAGCAGGGTAAGCTGCAACACGCCGCCAAAATCACCCGAAATCTGTATTTTCATAACATCACTGATTTCCTGAATGTATTCCATGGGCGAGCCGGCAATAACAACTTTGCCCTTAACCGAAAACTTGTTGCTGTCTTTTGTATGGTTGATAATGCCAAGCGGGCCATCGTTTTTGTTTTTGGCATCGGAAGGGGCGGTCAATTGCAGCGGCCCGACCGACACCTTCTGCATCTGAACAGTTCCTACCGTCTTTCCTTCGGGACTGAAAAGCACTTCGACCCAGCCAAGCTTTTTGTCGTCAAAAATGAAATCGCCACGCAACCTGGTGCCGGTGACCAGATCCAGATTTTCTGCGGTCACCTTCGAAATCATGAACTCGGCATTTTTGACCTTGATGGTGTCGAACGGAAACCCTGGCGCAGGTAATGTCGCCTTTGAACCGACAGTGGCTGCTTTTAAAAAGAAATTTGCGACTCCGACTACATCCTGCCAGGAAACTTCGGCCATCGAAGCTATCAGCCCGGAAATACCGGGAAAATCGGGATTATAAGCACCAAGCATTTCTATTTCGGACTTCAGGCCGATATCCATGGCACCTTTTACAAAAAGGGTCGGCAGAATGCCTTTGCCACCCTTGGCACCCAATGCAAAATTGCCGCCAAAACCCATTTTCTGCAGCGACAGGCCATTGATGCCCAGCGGGTTTTCCCACTTGCCTGGAATATCGGCTTTAACGAGAATACCCTTTGTTTTGGTGTCAGAAAGCGGAATTTCTACGGAAACCTTCAGCAAAGTCTGTATCTTTTCTGAGAGGCGCAGTTGCATGTCTGCAAACAGAGAGAGCATTTCCTGATTAAGTTCGAAGCGCGGGTTTTGAAAGCCAAGAAGTTTTGAAATCGTCTCAATGGACGAAAACAAATCACCTGCAACCTTCTGCCCGGCGATGGCTTTTTCAAATTCCTGTTTCAGATTTGTTGCAGAGCCAGAACCGCTGCCCGATTCGACTGCCGTGCCACCAGACAGGGTTTCTGCTGCCGACCCGGCTTCAGCTACCGACATATCTGGAATTTCTACCGTCAGTGAAGCATTCTCTGATTCTGCGCCTGATGTCGATTCAGACTGATTCTGCAGGCCCGGATTTTTCTTAACAAATTCTTCAACTGCTTTATCGAGAATTTCGTCACGATTTTGCTCAAGATGCAGGTCGATAAGACCTTTTAGCACATCTGCATGTATTTCTTCAGGCTTCAATGCAGGAATAACCCATGCCTGCGACATTGGCATGGGCACCAGACCAATTGAATTCACAAAATTGCCGGTATAAACATCAACGCCCTGAAACAGACAGCCGTGGCCGCCCATGGAGAAATCGCCGCCGCCATCACCGCCCGCACTCTTGCTCTCTTTGTTGTCTTTTGCGGTAAACGAACGGCCATTAAGTTTTCTGAACTGCACCTTCAGTTGATCGATCATAGAACCGTTGCGGCCGCTGATGCCAGAAACCGCCCAGTCTTTATCAGCAATCAGAGAATATTCTTTACCGCCATTGCCACCGCGCTTTTCGCCTTCGTATTCTTCTCCGGCATCAGCAAACTTTCTAAAAACCGGCCTGATGTTGTCGATCAAGCCGCCGGAACGCACTTTAAAACCAGCCAGATACCAGTCGCTGCTCCTGGCCAGTTCGGTAAACGGCACTTCAGTGGCCCCTCCAACCGGCCGGTCGTTAAACCAGGCCCCAAGAAATGTTCCGGGCGGCAACCCGACTTCGTCGCCGGCATCTCTGCCAACCACAAACAATGAAATGGGCCGCGCCAACCCGGAACCCTTGTCGTTCCATACTGGTCTGGCAGCTCTTCCCGGTATGACCAGGTCCTGACGAATACATCTTAAATTGCCTAACGATGGAACTTTTTCAGGCTTTTTCCCGTCAGTAGTAACAACCAGACCAAGCGCCACGTAGCCTTTGGGAGCAACAGGCTGCCAGATTGAAGCATTACTGCTGCCAGCCTTGCCATCGCGACTGCTCCAGATTTCTTCGTAGCCTTCAGGTTTCTGCAATGAGTTTGGATCGTCGAGAATAATCATCGATGAATAAACCGGTTTTTCATCGCCAGGGGCCAGAGCATCACCAAGAAAAGCCCAGCCCTTAGGTGTTTTCGGGCGATGAACCGAAATATCGGCGGCAACGCCAAGATTTTTGCTGTTCCATTCACTGGTAAACTCTTTGATATATCCACATCTGAGACCATTTTTCGAAATAATCGTTACAAAGCCTGATTCATCCTCAGCTGGTAGAACCTTAAGACGAAGCATGGCGGCCTCATCTTTATCGGCCATGGCCTCGCTGCCGTTTCTGCTGACGAAACTGCCGCTTTCGCAACGCAGATACACAGAATCGTCTTTGCCAAAAAGCACATTAAAGGCTGGCGCAGAATTGACTTCAGCTTCAACAGCATATAAGTATGTGACCTTGTTTTTGACTACAGGGGAAAGATACCAGCCATTATCTGCCTGAAAACTGAACCTGCAGCCACCATAGCTGACCAGTCTGAATCTTTCCCAAACTCTGGCTTCAGTTGCGTCAACACGAACAGAGTAATCTCTGTCCTGATCGACTGAAAAATAACGGTTGCCATGTTCGTTCTGCAACCCGACAATCATTCCCGTCGCCAGATCAGGCAAAGGTGCGTTGGCAGCGGCTGTAACCCTGAGTTTTTCCCAGGTGTCTATTTTATCGGCACAGACGAAAATATCGCCATTTGGCTCTACTGAAAGGTATTTACCGTTCGCCCCTTTAAGGCTGATACTGTCGTCGCCGTTGACGGTTATTTCAAAGATTTCCCATTCTCTTGTCCATTTGCTGCGTGCGCTTAAAGGGGCCCGGCTGGCACCTATGTCGGCCGAGGCAAAATATCCATGCACTCCAAACAGTGCGAATTTTCCGGCTGAAACCTCAACCAGTTGAAGTCTTTCCCATAGATCGGGTTTGTCAGCAGCAGCCCGGGCAGCCATTGCAGAATCAAAACAGATGAATTTACCGTTATGTGCCTGCAGGTTCACGTGACTGCCATTTTTGACAAGATCCTGCACCGTTTGAGATTTTTTTACAGTAGACCCGACTTTCTTTCTTTCATCGCTGTTCAACTGATTTTCAACGCTTCGCAAAGCACCGAGAAACACCTGAGCTGAAACAATGTTCTGCTGAAAAATAAGCAAAGACAAGACAATCAGAAGCCGGAAAACTTTTCTCATCAGTAATCTCCCCAGCACCATAAAATTCGGGCGACCAGACAATTACCGCAAATGAGTCTATGCTTAATTTCACCGCTTTCCGGCGGCTCTGCGATAGTTTACCGGCTTCTCTCTATGCCTGGTTAAACGAGTTTACGAATGTCTGTACTAACGCCCGGTGGTGGAAACTCTGCTTTTATTCTATTATCAATCCATATAAATTAAAACCCATAATTTGATTCGACGTTCAAAATGCCTGGTCGACTGTCACACATAATTTAAAGAACAGGCAATCATTGCGTCATCCCTGCGCTTG